>JBGUVZ010000206.1:0-2213 GCA_045220685.1 Oscillospiraceae bacterium
TTATCTTTTCTTCCACCGTGTTTGTCATAACCAGTTTTTTAGGACTTATCTCAGCTTTCAGCGTTCCGCTTTCAGAAGTATATTTAACCGCATTGGAAACCAGATTTTCAAGAAGTGACTCAGTACTTTCCCTGTTGGCATTTATATCAGCGTTTCCGTTTAAGCTCACTTCGATCTGTCTCTCGTTAAACATGACCGAATATTTATCAAATAACGTTTTTAATGTTTCCTCTATATTTATCTTTTCTTTGCTCAGTTTTCCACTGCCGTTCTCAATATTGTTAAGAACTGCCGTCCGTTCAATTAGTTTTTTTGTAAATTCTACATTTCCAATTATCGAATCCAGATATTTCTTTCTCTTCTCTTCATCCGGATCGGTTTCCATAATGTTTTCCGCATAACCCGATATCGCCATAAGCGGAGTCTTTATATCGTGTGCAAGATGTCCGGTCAGATCTCTCCGGTAATCCTCATAATCACACTCGGTTTTATTTATAGTATATTTCCTTAAACAAAACAGATAAATCATCAGAGACAAGACGATAAAAAAAATTGCAACAGTCCCCCTGCGAAACCGAACTATCTGAGGGTCATCAAGGCTTATCACAGACTTTACAATAACATTATACACTTTTTTTTCAAAAACAGTGGTAGTGTAAGACTCGCCGCTTAGCGTTCTTTCATTTTCGATTAAATCTTCATATCCGAATTTTTGAGTAAATTCATAAGCAGCCGAATCGGTTTTTCTTTCAGGTGCGACTGTAACAGTTACGCCATATACTCCGGAATACGGAGTAATACTCACTTCCGGCCTGCCTACGTTCAGAATCGATAATAATCCTTTAAACTCAACTTTATTCCAGTCATCCACGGCGGCCCTGATCTCTGAATTCAGATAAGCTGTCTTATCACTGTCTGCCGGCAATTCTTTTGCTCTTTCAAAAACATCATCGATCTTAACTTTGGTTAGAATTGCACACGAACTTATCTGAGATTCAACAGTTTTTGTCACACATTTTTTTAAGCCTTTATAGAAGCAGAATGTTGACAGAAGTGAAAGGATAAATCCGCAAATGATTATTATCGGGAGGCTGATCCTCTTTCTGCCTTTGAACATTTTTGCTTTTATCTTTTTGGTTTTCTTCATATCTGCTCACCTTCCCTATCTGTCTGAAAGTTTGTATCCGCGCCCGATTACAGTGTGTATCTGACTGCCTGCACTGCCAAGAGCCTTTCTTAACTTCTTAATATGATTATCGATCACACGGTCAACACAGAAAGCATCTTCACTCCATATCTTTTCAAGCAAAGTATCACGGTCCACCACCCAGTCTTTATGCTCGATAAGATATCGGAGAATGGCAAAGCTTTTCGGCGGAAGATCAACCTCGCGGCCGCCGACCATACAAACAAGCTTTTTCGTGTCGATACTTATATCTCCGCAGACTATAAGTCCGTCCGTGTTTCCGGTACGCTTAAGTATTGCCTGGCATTTGGCATACAGAGCCGACAGCATGAACGGTTTTACTATGTAGTCATCACATCCGAGACTGTATCCGGAAAGAACGTCGTCCTCCCGCCCCTTTGCGGTGATAAAAATAAGCGGGATCTCACTTGACTTTCGTATGCTCCGGCAGATCTCATATCCGTCCGCACCCGGAAGCATGATGTCCAGAAGCACTACTGAATATTCGTCCAGCCCCTTCGCTACAGTTTTTAGAGCTTTTCTTCCGTCATTTACGATTGTTATATCCGCACCTTTTGAAATAAAATAGTTTTCAATCACTTCACATATTTCGATATCATCTTCGATAAGAAGTACATTCATGAGTTATCATCTCCCTTTCACTATCAACATTATATCACACCTGTGTAACGTTTGTATATCCATAATAAAAAAACTGATGGCAGAATATCCGGGAAGGGATACTCTGCCATCAGCGGGAGGGATTTTGTGTGTCAAGTGTATGTATATTTATGAAAGAGATGATATCAGAATGGGAAGTCGAAGCCGAAATCTTCGAACGGGAATGAGAAGCCGCCCTGTGAGCCATTGCCGTACTGGTACTGACCGCCGTTGCCGCCGTTTCCGTAACCGAACTGTGAAGGATCAGGTGTTTCTGCGTTCTGACCTTCATCCTGCTGCTGTGGGTCTTCCGGCTTCTGAGTGTTCTGCTGGTTTTCTTCTTCAGAATTGTCATCAGCACTGTCTT
>JBGUVZ010000207.1:0-6448 GCA_045220685.1 Oscillospiraceae bacterium
GAGGAATGGTCTGAACCAAATATACAGCTTAGGAATTTATGTAGTTTCAAATATTCATAATTCAATTTCTTTTATGCGTTCACTATAATATTTCAAGTGAAAGCAGAACAGTCGAAGAATGGCTTGCTGCTGATCAGGAATAATTTGTACATTTGATGATTCGAATATCTCGTTAAATACAGTGAACGATAAAACTTTTTGTGTTCACTGTATTTTTTATTATAACGAAAAAACGCCTCCGCAGTTTTTAAACCGCGGAGGCGTAATAATTATTATTAATTATTTAACGATACTTAAAAGTACACCGGCAGCAACTGCTGAACCGATAACACCGGCAACGTTCGGACCCATGGCGTGCATGAGAAGGAAGTTTGTCGGATTTTCAGAAGCACCGACTTTCTGTGATACACGGGCTGCCATCGGAACGGCTGAAACGCCTGCTGAACCGATGAGCGGATTTACCTTTCCGCCTGTTACAGCGTACATGATCTTGCCGAAAAGAACACCGGCAGCTGTACCGACTGAGAATGCGATAACGCCGAGGACGATTACCTTTGCAAACTCAGCTGTGATGATCTTGTCGGCTGTTGTTGTTGCACCAACTGAAACGCCGAGGAAGATAGTAACGATGTTCATAAGTTCATTCTGAGCTGTCTTAACGAGTCTGTCGCAGACACCGCTTTCCTTGAGAAGGTTGCCGAGCATGAGCATACCAACGAGCGGGGCAGCTGACGGAACGAGAAGTGCGATGATAACTGTAACGGCGATAGGGAAGATGATCTTTTCAGTCTTGCCTACCGGACGAAGTGTTTCCATTACTACGGCACGTTCCTTCTTTGTTGTGAGTGCCTTCATGATCGGAGGCTGGATGATAGGAACGAGAGCCATGTATGTGTAGGCCGCAAGAGCTATGGTACCTGTCGAGATAGTAGCTCCGCCTCCTAAAAGACGGCTTGAAACGAAGATCGCTGTAGGACCGTCGGCACCGCCGATGATAGCGATGGAAGCGGCTTCTGATTCTGTGAATCCGAGACATGCAGCACCGATAAATGTAAGGAAGATACCGGCCTGTGCGGCAGCTCCGAGAAGGAAGCTCTTAGGATTTGAAATGAGCGGTGCGAAGTCAGTCATTGTTCCGATACCGAGGAAGATAAGCGGAGGGAAGAGCTGAAGCTTGACACCCATGTAGAGGAGGTCGAGAAGACCGCCTTCGTGAAGAATCTTGTCATAGTCTATGTTAGTAGGATCTGCAAAGAGCTCCGGTGTGTACATCGCTGTAAGCGGAAGGTTTGTAAGGAGCATACCGAATGAGATCGGAAGCAGAAGCAACGGTTCGAATTTCTTTGCGATTGCCAGATACATGAAAACGAACGAGATCAGTATCATTACGATGTTTGCCCATCCGAGGTTGGCAAAACCGCTCGTAGCTCCGAGATCAGCAAGAGTTTCAAGGAATATTCTTATTACTTCACTCATGATAGATAAATATCCTTTCGTATTTAATTGTTAATGCCGCGCAGATACGCAGGCGGCTGGCGTAAACGTTCGGTAGATCTGTCGTTTACTATATTTGTAATCAGAACGGAAGAGTGTTTTCGCGCTGACCGGCAGCACCCCATACAGAGCCTGCAGAGCGTCTTCTGTTTTCTGTTCTGTTTATCGAACGAACAGCGTATTTCTTTCCGTCCCTTGCAGCCATCATTGCGACCGCAGCAGAAATAACAGCTATTACTTCGTCATCGTCTCCGGAAATTTCCGGCTCCGGTACAGAACGTGTAACATTTTCAGGAACTGTTACCTGAGGTACAGGGATCACATCCGGCTTGCTGCCCTTCTTTTCCTTGTTTGCGATACCTGAGAATATTTTTCCGAATATCTGAACAAAAACGATAAGAAGAACAAGAGCAAGGAATACGACTACCAGTCCGGTGATAACAACAGCCCAGACTTTTGTCCATGGAATTACCATAATATTACTCTCCTATCTGTAGATAAAATTAAACCATACGATTATAATTATAACTCAGATACAGATTTTTTGCAATACACAAATTATAAAAAAACATGACCACTTTCTGCTGTTTTGCCGGATACGAAAACACCTTACGGAAAACTGCAGTCTTATACCATATTATATGTGTAACTTCTAT
Source organism: Oscillospiraceae bacterium (assembly GCA_045220685.1). Classification (GTDB taxonomy): domain Bacteria; phylum Bacillota; class Clostridia; order Oscillospirales; family Ruminococcaceae; genus HUN007. The sequence continues at coordinate 2,151 of JBGUVZ010000207.1, forward strand.
GTTGGAATTTCACAAATGTTGTGCTGACTTATAGGATTAATTGTGCAAAACAGTATAAAACGATTGAAATAATATTTGTGCTGTGTTATAATAAAGAAGATGTAATACACAGCACGGAACGACCGTTTGTATTCCGTGCAAATGATTGCGGGAGTGTTTTCTTTATTATGACCGATAAATACAAATTAAGACCGAAGTCCTTCATGAGGTTCAAAGTCGATATCGATGACAACTTCAGGGTCGTAAAAGTGGACGAAGGTTTTACGGAGCTTACCGGACTCACTAAGGAAGATCTGGACAGAGGTCTGTACATGAGCCGACTGGTACCGACCGAAACATATCAGGACTTCATTATGACTGTCCGTAAAAAGATCAACAATAATGAACCTTTCTGCTTTGTTTTTCCTATCATTTTAAATGACAGAAGTATCATCTATCTGAACTGCTACGGCGAAATAGAATGCTATGAAGCTGTGAATACACGAAAAGTGCGCATGGTAGCAACAGTCTGCGAAGATGATGACGTCACTGAGGAAGGCGAAAGCGAGAACAGGGACAAGCTTACCGGACTTTATTCCCGTGAAGCCGGGGAAAAGATGATCAAGCAGTACCTCAAACTGAAACCGGACAGCGAGCTTTGTGCGCTGTGTATAATTGACGTTGACAATTTCTGTGAGATAAATAATCATTACGGCAGAGAGTTCGGCAACTCGGTACTTGAAGAAGTTGCTGAAAAGCTTACAGCCGTAATGCGACCGACCGACATCGTTATACGTCTGGGCGGCGACGAATTCATGGTGTTCTCGAAGAATACCAACAAGGCATATATCAAGTCCTTCGGAAATTCCATAAGCAAACGTGTCAACAGCATTTATGCGGGCACAGACAAAAACATAAGCATATCATGTACCGTCGGCATCGTAAATACCTACTATTCTGACAAGTACGACGAGCTTTTTGACTACGCCTACAAGACACTTATGTTTGCGAAAAAGACAAACAAGGGAACAAGTCTTCTTTATTCGGACGTTTACAATCTTGTGGACTCAAAGGTGCTTGACGAGACTATTCTTGACAAGGGAGTTACGGACATTGCAGATGCCAATCCGCATCAGAACGGCGACATTATTGCCTTCGCCTATGCTCTTCTTGAAAAGAGCCGTGACTTAAAGACTGCGATCAATCTTCTTCTTCCGAAGATATCACGTCAGTTCGACTTTTCACGAATCGTTATCTTTGAAGTAAACGAAGATAACATGTATTATAAATTCACCTATCACTGGTGTGAAAAGGGAAGACCTATCGATTTCAACGAGATCTATGACTTCAACCGCAAGGATCTGAATGTTCTTATCGATTATTTCGAACGCGACAGTATCGTGCGTATCACCTCAAAGATCATGGCGAAGCTTTCGAAGTCGCTGCGCAAGATGCTTGAGCGTAATTCAAGAAGTCAGTATTATTTCTCGGCAATCTACAACGAAGGCGTCTTCAAGGGCTGTCTCGTTTTCGAGACCCGTGACAGAAACCACAGGCTTACAGCAGGTGAGATAAACACCCTGAAAGAGCTTTCTCGCGTTATCGCAACACACATCACTATTGTAAATGCCGATCTTGCGAGCAAGGCGAAGTCGGACTTCCTTTCACGTATGTCACACGAGATACGTACACCTATCAACGCTATCAAGGGTATGACCGACAAGGCTATCTGCGTTATGGACAACGAGGAGCACATAGACACATATGTTGTTTATGACTGCCTTGAAAAGATATCTATTTCAACAAAATATCTCACTTCGCTTGTAAATGACATTCTCGACATGTCGAAGATAGAAAGCGGAAAACTTGTAGTCAACAACGAAGTTTTCGACATCACCAATCTTCTCGAGGATCTTGAGATGATGATCAAGCCTCAGGCAGAGCAGAGAATGATAAACTTCACCATCAACAGGAACTATACAAACAAGCTGTTCGTGGGTGACCAGTTCAGGATCCATCAGGTGCTTGTGAATCTGGCGGCAAATGCACTCAAGTTCACACCTTTCAGCGGAAAGATAACGATAAACGTTGATGAACTGGAGGACAAATCGGATTCTTCAGTGCTCAAGTTCAGCGTCGTGGACAACGGCATAGGAATAAAGAAGGAAAACTTAAAGAAGATTTTCGAATCCTTCGAACAGGCTGACAGCGCAGTTACCAAGACCTACGGCGGTACCGGACTGGGACTTTCCATCTGCAAGAATCTTGTGGAACTCATGGGCGGAAACATCGAGGTAATAAGCGAGGAAAACTGCGGTTCAACTTTCTTCTTTGTACTTGAACTCCAGAAATGCCAGTCCATCACTGATTCAATAAGAGAGAATCTTTATATAGCACAGCAGAATTTTGACTTCTCCGGCAGAACGCTTCTGCTTGCGGAAGACAACGACTTCAACGCCGAGTTCACCAAGGCACTCCTTGAAAATGTCGGCTTTGATGTAAAGCTTGCGCTCAACGGAAAACAGGCAGTCTATTCCTTTGTTTCAAATCCGAGCCATACCTACGACGTGATACTCATGGATGTGCGTATGCCTCTTATGAATGGTTATGAGGCAGCGGGCTGCATACGTAATTCGGACAAAGCGGATGCTCACTCGATCCCGATCATCGCCCTGACGGCAAATGCTGCCGGAGATGATGAAAAGCTTACGATCCAGAGCGGCATGAATGCATACATTTCCAAACCTTTTGAAAAAGAGATGCTCTACATAATGCTCAAGCAGCTGCTTGACGGTACTTCCGTTATTACTGACAGGTCTGCTGAAGGCATGATCCCTGATCATCTGGATTTCCCGCCTGGTCTGTTAGACTAAAAACAATATAAGTGTTTAAACGAAGCACCTTCACGGTTTAATTCCTGAAGGTGCTTTTTTTCTTATGAAAACCTTAAGAATATCTTAGTCTTTTAATAAATACTTGACAAGCATAAAGACATTATAGTATGATTTATGTATACACTTTTCAGATCGGTTTTTTCATAACAATAAATTACATAGAACAAAAGAAAAAACAGGACGGAGGAACAACAATTGACAAAGAAAAAAAGCGAGCCTCATTCAAGGACGCTTAAAAAAAGTGAACGGATCACGGAACTGTGCTTCCTTGCACCGAGTCTTTCCGGTGTGCTGCTGTTTTTCGTGCTTCCGTTTTTCGTGGTCATCTATTACTCACTGATAGACAATCCGATAAACAAACAGTTCGTATTTCTTGATAATTTTAAGGAAGTACTGACAAACGACGCCTTCAGGATGGCGGCTAAGAATACGCTGCTGTTTTCGGTGGCGGCAGTACCGCTGGCGGTGGTTATCTCGCTGGTGTTTGCAGTGATACTGGAATCGAAAATAAGCTTCAGAAGCCAGCTGAGAGCTTCATTCCTGTGTCCGCTCATGGTACCTACCGCATCAGTCGTGCTCGTCTGGCAGGTAATGTTTCACAAACAGGGAACGGTCAATCAGCTTCTTGAAATGATGGGCGGCGAGCCGGTGGACTGGCTGAAGACGCCGTCAGGCATGATCGTCGTGGTGATCATGTTTCTCTGGAAGAACATCGGCTACAACATGATACTCTTCCTTGCGGGACTTTCCAACATTCCGGGAGATCTCATGGAAGTGGCAACTCTTGAGGGAGCAGGTCCGTTTTACAGGTTCTTTCATCTGAAGCTTCGCTATCTGTCGCCTACAATACTGTTCGTAACCATTCTTTCACTCATCAACTCATTCAAGATATTCCGTGAGGTTTATCTTCTGACAGGTGACTATCCTGATGCGCTTTACATGCTCCAGCATTTCATGAACAACACATTCTCACTGCTTGAGTATCAGAAGCTTTCATCATCGGCTATAATAATGGGACTTGTGATGTCTGTTATAATCGCTCTGCTCTTTATCGTTGAATACTGGTTCGGAAAGGATGTGGAGTGATGAGAAAAAAGCCTCTTAAAGTAAGGGTTCGGCAGAAGGCATTCACAGTATTCTTCACTGCGTTCACTGCCATGTGCGCTCTGCTTTTCCTTTTTCCGACTGCGGTGACTATCGCCAACTCGTTCATGACGCAGAAGGAGATCAACGCCAATTACGGCGCAATGATAAGCAACTTTGACAAGAACGTTTCAAAGAAGACATTCATTTCCGAAAAGCTCAACTTAAAGCTCATTCCGGACAAGGTTTCGTTTCAGCAGTACCTGACAGTACTTTTCAAGAATTCCGATTATCTTATGAAATTCTGGAACTCAGTGATCCTTGTGGTTCCTATAGTTCTTT
>JBGUVZ010000208.1:0-6554 GCA_045220685.1 Oscillospiraceae bacterium
ACGGAGCTGAAGAGGATCTTGTGCGTATTACTCATGACAAGGCACATGAGATATACGGTGATCCGCTTCCGGAAATAGTTGAAAAACGACTTGACCGTGAGCTTTCATCTATCATCAAGCACGGATTTGCCGTACTTTACATCATTGCACAGAAGCTTGTATGGAACTCAGTTGACCACGGATATCAGGTTGGTTCACGAGGATCAGTTGGTTCTTCATTCGTTGCGTCAATGGCAGGTATTTCGGAAGTTAATCCGCTTTGTCCGCATTATATATGTCCAAACTGCAAGTACAGTGAATTTGATACATCCGGTACCTACGGTTCAGGTTTTGACCTTCCGCAGAAATTCTGTCCGAAGTGTAATACTGACATGCTCAGGGAAGGACACGACATACCGTTCGAAACCTTCCTTGGATTCGACGGCGACAAGGCGCCGGATATCGACCTTAACTTCTCAGGTGAATATCAGTCATCGGCACACCGTTACACTGAACAGCTTTTCGGTCGTGACAACGTGTTCAAGGCTGGTACTATATCGACAGTTGCTGAAAAAACTGCGTTCGGTTATGCCAAAGGTTACTGCCAGGACATGGGGCTCGAAGTTAATACCGCTGAAATACTCAGACTTGCCAAGGGCTGTACCGGTGTTAAGAAGACAACAGGTCAGCATCCGGGAGGCATGGTCGTTGTTCCTAATGACTACGAGGTTTACGACTTTACACCGGTTCAGCATCCGGCTGACTCCGCAGACAGTGATGTTATTACGACTCACTTCGACTTCCATTCACTTCACGATACTATTCTTAAGCTTGACGAACTCGGACATGTCGTTCCGACTCTCTACAAACATCTTGAAGATATGACGGGAATGCTCATCAAGGACGTTCCTACTTCAGACCCTGACGTTATCAGAATGATCACTGACGCTTCCGTACTCGGAGTTGACGGTGAGGACATCTTCTGTCCGACAGGAAGTCTCGGTATCCCTGAAATGGGTACCGGATTTACCATCCAGATGCTCATGGACTCACGTCCTACAAAATTCAGTGACTTCCTTCAGGTATCAGGTCTTTCACACGGTACTGACGTTTGGCTTGGAAATGCCAAGGATCTTATCGATGCCGGCACATGTACCATTTCAGACGTTATCGGTACACGAGACAGTATCATGACATATCTGCTTTACAAGGGCGTTGAGCCAAAGCAGGCATTCCAGATCATGGAGGATACACGTAAAGGTAAGGCGCCGAAGACATTTACTCCGGAGAGAATACAGATGCTTCGTGATCATGATGTTCCTGAATGGTACATAGAAAGCTGTCTCAAGATCAAGTACATGTTCCCGAAGGCCCATGCGGCGGCCTACGTTATCGCGGCTATCAAGCTTGCGTGGTTCAAGCTTCACATGCCTCTTGAATTCTATGCCACATACTTTACAGTACGAGGCACGGACTTCGATGCAACTACTGCAGTACTTGGCAGGGAAGCAGTACATGACAAGATCATCGCACTCCGTGAGATGGGAAATGAGCGTTCCGCCAAGGAAAGTGCTACTCTTGATACACTTTACATCATTAACGAGATGCTTGTCCGCGGATACACATTCCTTCCGCTTGATCTGTACAAGTCACATGCATACAAGTTCCTCATCGAGGACGGAAAGATAAGAATACCGTTCAGCTCGATACCGGGTATCGGCGGTTCCGCTGCAAACAACCTGTACAAGGCAGCGCAGGAAAGAAACTTCATTTCCATTGAAGAATTCCAGACAAACAGCGGCGCTTCCAAGTCGGTTATTGAACTTTTCGAAAAGATGGGTACTTTCGGAGATCTTCCGAAGTCGAGTCAGATGACTCTTTTCTGATAAATAATACGTGTCGGGTTTACATGATGTTTCATGTGACCCGACTTTTTTTTAATGTTGATTATTAATCTGCCTTCTGATTGGTGTGAAGCCCCGTAAATCCTCGTTCTGCGATACCACGAAGTTTAATCAGCGAAAAACTTGACTTTCGTTCATTTTTGTTGTACAATTTATAATGCTCGCATTGATTATTATGTTATAGGATAAAAAAGAGATATAAGAGCTATTGGAGGAGAACAACAAATGTCAATAAACAATAGATTTGCACACTATGTATCCCGGAATGTTCTGGGGATGCTGGGCTTGTCTTTTTATATACTGGCTGATACGTATTTTATTTCACGGGCAGAAGGTGCGGACGGTATAACTGCTTTGAATCTGGTGCTTCCGATCTTTGCAATAATCAACGCTCTGGGCGCTATGACTGGAGTCGGTTCTGCGATCTGCTACACTATCAGAAAGGCGATGGAAGACAAAAAAGCTGATAAGTTCTTTTCGGGAGCGATATTCTGGGCACTTATCATCAGTATTCCGTTCATTATTTCAGGGTGCTTTTTTCCTGGTAAGATACTAGCACTTCTCGGCGGTGATGAAACGATCTTAGGTGTCGGAACTTCCTATGTAAGAACAGTTCTGCTCTTTGCTCCGTTTTTCATGACAAATGCCATCGTGAATGCTTTCGTGAGAAACGACCATGATCCGTCTTTAGCTATGGCGGCAACGCTTATCAGCAGTCTGTTTAATATTGTTCTGGACTATATTCTGATGTTTCCGATGAAACTCGGGATGCTCGGAGCAGGTATTGCGACCGGTTGTTCACCGGCTGTAGGTATACTTATCTGTTCGGCACATTTTTTCAAGAAGACTAATAATCTTAAGTTTATCATATGTCCTCCGTCTGTAAAAAGGCTTTTCAGTGCCTGCAGAGTCGGAGTTTCAGCTTTTATCGGAGAACTCTCATCCGGTATAACCACTGCGGTGTTTAATATTCTTATACTCGGCATTGCCGGAAACACGGGTGTTGCTGCATACGGAATTATTGCAAATATAGCTCTGGTAGTAACTTCGATTTTCAACGGAGTAGCACAGGGAGCGCAGCCTCTTATAAGTGAATCCTACGGAAAGGGAGATATCAGATCTTCTATATTCGTTCTGACCAAGAGCTTCTTTACGGCTGTTATCATATCAGCTGCAGTTTTAGCAGGAATACACGGCTTTACTCCGCAGATAGTTGGGATATTTAACTCTGAAAATTCTCAGTTGCTTGCACAGTACGCCCATACCGGTGTAAGACTTTATTTCCTCGGATTTCTGTTTGCCGGAATCAATATTGCCGGATGCGGATATTTATGTGCGACAGAGCAGGCCGGAAGTGCTTTTGCGTGTTCTTTATCAAGGGGCGTTGTATCGATAGTATTGTGCGCGGTTGTTATGTCAAAGCTTTTTGGAATGACCGGAATATGGCTTGCATTTCTAGTTTCAGAGATAATAACTTCAGTACTTATGATAATCCTCATGTTCCGCACACTGTCATCAGTTTTTGTAACTGAGGCTGAACATTTTTAAGAAAAAAACTGAAGGAATCGTTTTTACAGATAATTGTACAGGGAGACAACAGGTTTTGCCGCGTTTTCCTGCTATAACAGATAAACAGATTTAACGCTGGTCATATCTCATGCGGGGTATGACCAGTATAGTTTTAGGTAAAACACTAAGGGAGACATTAATGAAAAAAGAAAAAGATTCAGGACTTCTGATCCAGGGGTCCATACTTGCGGCAGCAGGAATAGTCACCAAGATAATCGGTGTTATCTACAAACTGCCGCTTATGAATACTCTCGGCGATGTAGGCTGGGGAACATTTATGAATGCGTTTAATGTGTACAACATTGCACTTACATTTTCCTACAACAGTATGCCGATGGCGATATCAAAGCTCCTTTCGGCAAGCATAGCTACCGGCAACGAAAAGAAGACTCAGAAAGTGTTTTATCATTCTTCAGTGTTCGGAGTGATCCTGGGAATCATTGCTTCGCTGATTCTGTTTTTCGGTGCAGGATTCTTCGAGAAGATAAAACAGACTTCCGGTATAGCTGAATCTTTACAGGTACTTGCTTTTACAGTATTTGTTGTTACACTGCTAGGTCTTTTCAGAGGATATTTTCAGGGACATGGCAACATGGTTCCTACATCTGTTTCACAGGTCATCGAACAGATCGTAAATGCAGTAACTGCGAATATTTGCGTTATGGTTTTCTGTAAAATGTACGCAAATTCTGATCAGCTTATTGCAAGAAGTGCGATGGGTGCATGTTTCGGAACACTTGCCGGTGCTGCGGCTGCACTGATGTTTCTGGTGATCTCATACATAAGATTCCGCAGAGGCAGACGTGATGAACTCAGAAAGAGTGAGGATGTAAAAGAAAATAATGTTCTGATTTACAGAGCAATCATTCTTACGATAATCCCTATGATCATAAGTCAGACTGTCTACCAGATCGGCGGTTTCTTTGATGATATCATTTTCAAGTTTAATCTGGTTACAGTAAAGCACTATGATGAGTATGATGCTACTGCACTGCAGGGATTCTTTTCAGGACAGTATTCCCAGCTTGTAAACATCCCGATAGCAGTTGCCAGTGCGTTAGCTGTAACGCTTCTGCCTGCAATAACCTATGAATCGTCAAAAGGAAATATTAAAGCAAGAGACGAGAAAATGCTTTCCGTTCTGAAGCTTACATCTCTGCTTGCATTTCCGGGTGCAGCCGGAATAGGTGTCATGGCAAGACCGATAATCATGATCCTTTTCAGAGGAATAGCTTCTGAATCATGGAAACTCGATCTTGTATCCGGACTGCTTTACTGCGGATTCCTTTCGGTTATCACTTATTCATTTTCAACAGTCACTACGTCTATCCTTCAGGGAAGCGGATATATGAAAAAGCCGGTAATCAACTGTGCAGTATCGCTCACCATTCATCTTGCTCTAGTATTCGTACTCACACGCTATACAACACTCGATGCATACGCTCTGGTTATAGCCGATGTTATTTTCCCGCTTATCATTATGATCCTGAATATCATTTCCATGAAAAAATATCTTGGTTACTCTCTTGATCTAAAGAAAGTTTTCCTAAAACCATTCTTAAGCTCGGCAGCTATGGGCGTAATATGTTTCGGTGTCTACAGAATAATTCTTATGCTTTCAGGCATGGTTCTTGTTTCGTTCACTGCAGCAGTTATAATGGCTGTGGTATCGTACTTCTTCCTTATTTTCAAAACAAAGTATTTTACCAGAGATGAGATTTTCGAACTTCCTATGGGGAGGACGATTATAAGTAAGCTGCATATAGTGGAGTAAAATCACATAACATTTTCTGTTGCGTAGACATATAAAAAGTGGTATGATAGAAATACCACGAGATTGCATTATTCAAACAAAATTAATGGGAGGACAATGTTTTGGGCTTCATAGGATTAATTTTTGCTCCGTTCCTACTTATCGGAATACTATCGATTATAGGATTTATCATAGGTGTTGTAGCAGTATTGTTTCTGCTCACTCTGATACTCACAATAATTGGTTTAGCGTTGCGTAAGAAACATAAAAAAGCATCGAAAGTTTTATTGATAATTGCAGCTGTCTGCTTCTTATTACTTGTTTTCGTGCTTTTAATAATTGGTTTTTTAACCGGATGGTCGATTTTCTGATAATTAAAAAAATCATCTCTCTGAAATACGGGAGATGATTTTTTGTTGTATAATGATGTTTATTTCAAATTTACAGTACGTTCTCCATTGTGACCTTCTGCGGTTTCATTCCCATTGCTTCGTAGAATTTCATTGCTCCGGGATTGCAGTTCCAGACGTTCAAGGTTACGTTGTAGAATTTCTTTTCCTTTGCGTATTCAAGGACATGGTTGTAAAGAGATCTTCCGACGCCTTCACCTCTGCTTGTTTCATCTACGCAGATATCATCAATGTAAAGTGTGGAGATACTGGTCAGAACACTGTCTTCCTTCTGATATTTGTGTATGCAGAACGCATGTCCAAGCACCTTTCCATTTTCATCTTCACAGACGAAAACAGGAGTTTCATCGTCATTGATGATCGTTTTGAGTTCGTTCGCATTGTATTTGGTGGCAGGTCCTTTGAACAGATCCGGACGGCCGTTATGATGTACCATATCTACCTGTACAAGAAGTTCGAGTATTCTTTCAATATCTTTTTCCGCTGCTCTTCTGACTTTATTCATATAAACGCTCCGTTTCTGACTTAATCAGTGTTTCATAAATGAAATTATATCACATAACTTATAGTATATCAAGATATTAACGAGGATAAACGACTTTTGAAAAGAAAAAGCGACAATGATCATCTTGATTTTTACGGTAAAAAATAGTATAATGGTAAAGCTAATATTTTGTTAAACAAGAACGGATGCAAAATGGAATTTACTGAATTCAAGAAGAAATACAACATAATACTCAATCCCCAGCAGGAGAGTGCCGTTACCCGTGCAGACGGCCAGACCCTGCTTCTTGCTGTGCCCGGAAGCGGTAAAACTACCGTTATAGTTGCAAGACTTGGGTATATGCTGTACTGCAAAGGTGTCAAACCGGAAAACATTCTTACTATGACTTACAACGTATCAGCCGCTGCTGATATGAAAAAACGTTTCTTCGACAA
>JBGUVZ010000209.1:0-5201 GCA_045220685.1 Oscillospiraceae bacterium
TTTTCAGCCTCTATAAGGTCATTAGCAAGGCTTAGTGTCCTTTTACGTAGATTCTCGTGCTTGGCCATACGTGAAACCATACCGTTGATCATCAGATTAGTTTTACTGTCTGGTTTATTATTTATTGGATCCAGCGAACTAAGAACACTGAATACATTTTTAGTATTCTTCCTGTTTTGATTTGATAATCGAATATTTTTCTCATTTTCTTTGATTTCTTTATTTAATCTGATAACATGTTCGATCACACTACGTGCATCATCTGCAATCTTTGCGCACTTCTCCCAGCTAACCGACGCCTGTTCAAGAATAATATCAATGAGTTCAAAAAACTTTTCACGGAATTTCTGAACAGAACGTTCAATGATCTCTGGTCTGATAAACGATATAAGTGCATAGTATCTTTCTCTGTCAGTCATTTTTCCAGCAAGATCATAGTAGTATTCCTTTGATTTTTCCCAGTATTCATATTTTGAACTAATATCATCGTCTTTGATCTCATCATCATTTCTGTATAAATACTGATTATATTCAGCAAAACCTTTTTTCTCAGGTGTAATCGATGCTGATTCCGGTGAATAATATGTATCAGATGAACCTAAACGGTTTTTGATAAGATAAATAACTCCTTTTATAACATCATTGGAAAACTCGGAATCCTGAAAATTATATGGCAGTTCGATATCATTGATCTTTTCATCACGCGGAATAAAATATACAGCCTTTTCATAATTGCATGACTTAACAAGAGAATCAAGAATAAACAACGCGATTCCAAGTGTAATATAGTTTTCAGCATCTTTATCATCGATATAATAGAGTGTACTAAGCGTCAAATTGCTGATAAGAGCATCTTCTACGCTGATACCAGGATACTTCGAGCCGAATCTTTCAGCAGCCTGAACTGCAGCATCAACATATGCAGATATTTTACGTTTTCGGTATATACCGTTAAGTTTCATACCGGTATAGTACTGATTCAAGTTTCTTGCTTTATCAGTTGTCTTATCATATATTTTGCTGAATTTTGTTTTGAGCTTATCTCTGTAATCTTTCTGCTTAGTATCATACTTTTCAACAGTATAGTACTTGGAAAATGGTATTTCCAGTTCACTATTCAGCTGGCTTAAATCATGTTTGTCAAACGATTCAATAATATAATTTCTGATTTTCTTTCTAGGCATTTTTCTCTCTCCTGTTAAAAAATAATGTTTTCTCTTCGGCTGGTCTTATGCAAGCACCAGCAATCTCCGCAACGGAATTCATATAATAAGGAACTTAAAACCTATTATTTCCTTCTCGGTAATCATATTATACCATACTATTTCTCGATTGTCAATACATTTTCTGTTATTTCTTAGACTATGGTTTTCCATACTATTCATATTTTTCTGTACAATAAACACTCAGGTATAGCTTTTTTTCCGGAACGAATAATCATTTCATCTACGACCACTAACACTAAAAAAATCAGGAGCAGCTCTGATGGAGTTACTCCTGATTTTTGAGTCTATTGATTGAGATGAGAAAAGAAAATGTCAGTTATCCTAAGAATAATATACAGTTTTCATGAAAATCAAAGTCCGGCAAGTTCCTTGCAGTTTCCTGCGATTGAACCGTAGAGCTTTGTATAGAGCTGATAGTACTTTTCGTATTCAGCTGATCTTGAAGCGTCTGGCTCCTGTGTCTTGTCAGTCTTGATCATGACTTCACATGCCTTTTCAACGCTTTCGTAAACGCCTGTTCCGACGAATGCAAGGATCGCAACACCAAGTGCAGGACCTTCCTTGCAGCTTACTGTCTTAACAGGACAACCATAAAGATCTGCGAGCATGCTTCTCCAGAGAGGAGATGTTCCGCCGCCGCCGCAGGCCATCATGTCGTTTATTTCAGTACCCATTTCGCTGATGATGTTCTTGCAGTCACGGAGTGAGTAAGCAACACCTTCCATTACCGCACGGATGAAATGAGCCTTTGTATGCATTGCTGAAAGTCCGAAGAAGCATCCTCTTATGTCAGGATCGAGATGAGGAGTTCTTTCGCCCATGAGATAAGGGAGATAAAGGAGCTTGTCAGCACCTATTCTTACTGATTCAGCTTCCTTGTCCATAAGGAAGTATTCACTTACACCTTCAGCATTAGCCTTGTCCATTTCTTCCTTGCAGAAGTTGTCACGGAACCACTTGAGTGAAAGACCGGCAGCCTGGGTAACACCCATGATGTGCCAGCATCCCGGAACTGCGCAGCAGAATGTATGAACTCTGCCCTTAGGGTCGATCTGAACTGATGATGTGTGTGCAAATACAACGCCGCTGGTTCCGATAGTTGTAAATGCCTTACCGTCCTTAACGATACCTGTACCTACTGCAGCAGCAGCATTGTCGCCTGCGCCGCCTACAACAGGTGTGCCAGCCTTAAGTCCCGTAATTGCTGCAGCTTTTTCAGTAATATATCCTGTGATCTCAGGTGATTCATAAACCTTTGCGAGAAGTGACTTGTCTATGTCAAGCTTTTCAAGTACTTCATCAGACCAGCATCTGTTCGGAACATCGAGAAGCTGCATGCCTGAAGCATCTGATACTTCAGTAGCATATTCACCTGTGAGCATGAAGCGTACATAGTCCTTCGGAAGAAGGATATGACGGCACTTCCTGTAGTTCTCAGGTTCGTTGTTTCTTACCCAGAGGATCTTTGAAGCTGTAAATCCTGTAAGTGCAGGGTTTGCTGTTATCTCAATAAGTCTCTTTGCTCCAACTTTTTCAGTTATCTCTTCGCATTCCTTTGCAGTACGCTGATCACACCAGATGATAGACTTTCTGATGACTTCATTGTTTTCATCAAGCATTACAAGTCCGTGCATCTGACCTGAAAGACCAACACCAGCGATATCGGAAGCATCAACTCCGCTGTCAGCAATTATCTTCTTTATTGTATCAGCAGCAGCGTTATACCAGTCTGTCGGTTCCTGCTCAGCGTATCCGTTCTTTTCCTGATAGAGCGGATACTCAACTGTTGCAGAAGCCATAACCTTACCTGTTTCGTCGAACAGAACAGACTTTGTGCCGCTGGTGCCTATGTCAACACCAATTGCGTATTTCATCGAAGTCCTCCGGAATTATAAGCTGAAAAGTACGTTGTTTACTACTGATTCGAGCATTTCCTGTCTGCCGCTTGTGAGTGAACTGATTACGTCACCCTTTTCAAGAGCATACTTTTCAAGGTCAGCCATTGTAGCCTTGCCTGAAATAACGTCAGCACCGATACCTGTCTTCCATGTAGCATAACGGTCAGCTACGAACTTGTCGATACGTCCGTCTTCGATGAGCTTGAGAGCTGCTCTTAAACCAAGAGCAAATGTATCCATACCTGCAATGTAAGCGTGGAAGATGTCTTCCATTGTGAATGAACCTCTTCTTGCCTTTGAGTCGAAGTTGAGACCGCCGTTTGTGAAGCCGCCTGCCTTGAGAACTTCGTACATGCAGAATGTTGCGTCATAGATGTTTGTAGGGAACTGGTCAGTATCCCATCCGAGGAGTGTGTCACCCTGGTTAGCGTCGATAGAACCGAATACACCGTTGTCTCTTGCAACACGGAGTTCGTGCTGGAATGTGTGCTGTGCAAGTGTAGCGTGGTTAGCTTCGATGTTCATCTTGAAGTCCTTGTCAAGGCCGTATTTTCTTAAGAAACCGATAACTGTAGCTGTATCGAAATCATACTGGTGCTTTGTTGGTTCCTTTGGCTTTGGTTCGATGTAGAAGTCGCCGTCAAAACCGATTGAACGAGCGTAGTCAACAGCCATTCTCATAAGACGAGCCATGTTGTCCTGTTCGAGCTTCATGTCTGTGTTGAGGAGTGTTTCGTAACCTTCACGGCCGCCCCAGAAAACGTAGCCCTTACCGCCGAGCTTAACTGTGCATTCGATAGCCTTCTTGATCTGAGCTGCTGCAAATGCAAATACGTCAGCTGATGGTGATGTGCCTGCACCGTGCATATATCTTGGGTTGTTGAAGCAGTTTGCTGTACCCCAGAGGAGCTTCTTGCCAGCGAGCTTGTCCTTCATATAGTCTGTGATCTCGTCAAGTCTCTTGTTTGATTCAGCAAGTGAAGAACCTTCAGGAGCAATGTCTCTGTCGTGGAAGCAGTAGTAGTCGATTGAAAGCTTGTCCATGATCTCAGCTGCAGCATCAACCTTAGCCTTAGCGATCTCCATCGGATCAGAAGCGCCCCACTTCTTGTCTGTTGTGCCAACGCCGAACATATCTGTACCGTCGCCGCCCATTGTGTGCCACCATGAAAGAGCAAACTTGAGGTGCTCACGCATCTTCTTGCCGCCGATCACTTCTTCAGGATCATAATACTTGAATGCGAGTGGGTTTGTGCTTGTCTTGCCTTCGAACTTGATCTTATCGATTCCTTTGAAAAATTCGCTCATTTTAAATTAACTCCTTTTATTATGAAATAGGTTTTAAAAAAATTATTACTTGTTTATCTTAACAGATACTGTCTCAGTACCTGTAAGTTTTCTGCTTAATTCATCCGGCTGTGAGATACCAGCGTAAAGAGTGAATTCCTTTCCGTCGATACCGCGTGTGCCGTCTTCGCGAACACATGTAAATGATCTGTCTTCGATCTTTACTGAAACTGTCTTCTTTTCGCCCTTCTTAAGGCTTACTCTTGAAAATCCGCAGAGACTGTGGTTAGGAACAGCATCAGCTGATGTATCCTTGATGTAGAACTGAACTACTTCTTCAGTATCAAAGTCGCCTATATTTTCTACTGTAACAGCCGCTGTACCGTCAGCAAATGAAAGATCAGAAACCTTTGTCTTTGAATATGTGAGACCGTAACCGAACGGATAAAGGATATTGCCTTCAGCGTAACGGTATGTTCTGTTCTTCATGCTGTAGTCTGTAAATTCAGGAAGCTTTGAAGCATCTTCGTAGAAAGTAACAGGAAGTTTTCCTGACGGTGAAACATTGCCGAAGAGAATGTCAGCAAGAGCTGTACCGCCGAACTGGCCCGGATACCATACATGAAGAAGCGCGTCTGATTCCTCTTCAATATTCATTGCACTGCCTGAAGCGTCAACGATGATAACAGGTTTTCCTGTGCTGAGAACAGCCTTGATAAGCTTTCTCTGGGACTCAGGAAGTCTGAGATCCGGCTTGTCACCTGAACAGAATTCATTACCTGTATCGCCT
>JBGUVZ010000210.1:0-3238 GCA_045220685.1 Oscillospiraceae bacterium
ATCTGATTCGAATGTAATAATAACGTTCTGCCCTTTTTTTAATGCTATGTTTTTATCCATAATAATATTTGAGCCGTCATAGTATCCGTTTACTGCTGCTAACATGGTGAATTCCTCCTTTACGGCAAGATGAATAAACGTTTTCTTTTAATCTAAGTATATCATAATAATGCTGTGTTTTCAATCCTGAATATTTTGGCGTATGGATAAAAATGAATGCCTTCGGCATGCTATTGAAAACGGGCTGTTATTTTTATTGAATGGTAAACGAAAAAATATTTTACTTTCAATATAAATTTCACTTGACAAGTGTATAATGCACTGCTATAATTGTATACATAGAGATTATACAATTTAGACTCTTTTAGCAGTTGCAAATGTTTGAAAGGGTCGGACCTTTAGAAGGGGTGTACAGACAGAATGAATATCAATATCAGTAATTCAAGCGGGGAACCGATCTATCTGCAGATAGTAAATCAGATCAAAACGCTGATACTTGAGGAGAAACTCAGTGAAGGCGAAGCGCTGCCTTCCATGCGTGTTCTGGCGACGGAACTGCGTATCAGTTTTATGACAACAAAACGAGCGTATGAAGAACTTGAACGAGACGGTTTTATAGAGAGTTATACCGGCAAGGGATCGTTTGTAAAGGCACAGAATTTAGAGATATACCGGGAGGAGCAGATAAGACGTATCGAGGCGCTTCTTATGGAAGCAGGAGATGCGGCACGTAAAGCAGGACTTACCATGGAGGAACTGCACGAACTGCTCGATCTCGTGAACGGAGGAGAATGAAATGAGTACATATGAAAACGCGATTGAAATCAGCAATGTAAGCAAAAGATATAAGACTTTTGCATTGGATGATATAAGTTTTACTGTTCCGAAGGGTTGTATCATGGGATTTATCGGACAGAATGGTGCTGGTAAGACAACGACTATCCACACCATGCTGAATATAAAGAAAACCGATGAAGGGCAGATAAAGATCTTCGGACTTGATCATGTGAAGGATGAAAAAGAGATAAAGAAACGCATCGCTGTGGTGTTCGATGAAATGCCTTTCCATGATGTTTTCAATATAAGAGATATTTCGAAGATATTCGAGGGGCTTTATCCGGAATGGGATGACGGCCAGTTTATGAAATATGCGGAACGATTCGGACTCCCTCCAAAGCAGAAAATCGGTCAGTTTTCAAAGGGCATGAAAATGAAACTGCAGATTGCCTGCGCACTTTCGCACAATGCGGAACTGCTTGTTATGGATGAGGCAACAGCAGGTCTTGATCCGGTCGTTCGTGATGAGATACTTCATATTTTCATGGAGTACATGCAGAACGGCGAACGTTCGGTGCTCATGTCGTCGCACATCACTTCCGACCTTGAAAAGATAGCCGATATGGTCACATTTATCGACAGGGGAAAAATACTTCTTACCGGTTACAAGGATGATATACTCGGAAGTCATGGTATCCTTAAATGCGACAAGGATGAAGTGAAGAACATTGATCCGGAGGATATCGTAAGCATCAGAATGAATGACTTCGGTGCGGAGATCATGGTAAAAGACCGCGAGAGCGCTGCTGCAAAATACAGAAATGCTGTCATCGATGCAGCCGGTCTTGACGATATCATGGTTTACTACGTTCACCGTGATGAAAAGGAGTGGTCGTGATGGCATTGTACAGATCACTTGTTTACCGTGAACTGAAACTTACGTGGAAGCATTATCTTCTCTATCTTGTACTGTATAGTCTTATGGGACTCATGTTTATGCTTCCGTTTGTTTTGTGGGGCGGAGGACGTTTTGAAGAAAGAAGCGGCTTGTCTTATGAGGACGGAAAAAGTATTATTCAGATGTTTGCTGTATTTCTGGCTCTTTTAGGTGCTGTTACATCCGGATCAGCCAACAATGTTCAAAAAATGGATATCAATTCAGGGTGGAGACGTTATTCATATACTTTACCTGTTACTGCAGGTGAGAAAGCAATGTCAGATTTTTTACTGAAAATCCTAGCTTTCCTTTTGTTCGGGGTACTGTCTTCGGTTTTTGTACATGGAATCAGTCGCGGATCAGGATATGATGTGACATGTTTTATGCTGAATATGTATCTGATAATATCTGCAGAAATCTGGCTCGTTGATGCAATTGAAAGCGGAGCTGTTGTGATCGGTTTAAACTCTTCCGTAGTAAAAGCAGTTCTTATCACTATAATTCTGCTCACTGCGATTTTTCCGGTATTCGGTATAAATCTATTTACCGGAAAAATTACAAATGTATCGACCGGAACAGAATACAGCGTGTTTGACTTGGCGGAACGCAGCAGCACTTTGATTTTCTCGGTTTCATTCTTTGTTATTGTGTGCATCGGATATTATCTGATCATGCGCAAGGCGTATGAAAGGAGAGAAGCATGATGATGAAAGGCTGGATCTATAAGGAAATCAGGCAGAGATGGCTTTATTTACTCGCAGTTTTATTTCTGAGTATTATGCCGTTTATAAGTCTGAGGATTTTTGAATGGACTTTCGATGATGATCAGGTGTATAAGGTTTTTTATTTGGCAGAAACTTTGGCGATTGTAGCCGGAACAGGCTTCATTCAGATGATGATGTTCAGTGGAGATGAAAGAAAAAGTTTTGGGTATTTTACCGTTTCAACGCCAGATGGTTTCCGGGCATTTCTCTTTAATAAATATCGCCTTATACTGATTATGATGGCCTTGTTTTTTATAGGTTCCGTTATAGCTGGATTGGTTTATGATCCTTATTTTGTTGGCTGGAGTATTATAAATCGTGTTAGAAAAGCGTTAATACCGATTTTATGCATACAGTTAATTGTACGTGCGATAGATATACCGTTTGTCTACAGGTTTGGAACACAGAGAGGAAATACAGTTAAAGTTATATCTCTGATACTGCTGGCATTCGTAGCACTTATTATGCTGATATTAACCGATGATACTGAAAAAATACTGGATACAGCGCGTTCGGTTTTAAAAATATTTGGATCTCTGAGCTCATGGCCGGTATTTATTGCGTGTTCGATGCTTATCTATTATCTTTCTTACAGAATAACATGCCGCCTTTACCTCAAAGGTGTGGAACATTACGGGGAATAGGAGATATAGCAGGTGAAGGAGAGATGTGTAATGGTGCGCCGGTTCGGCGCAGTTGACCTAGCCAGGTGAAACTCCTGTCCCGACAAACCCTAGCAAGGAGTCGGTATCCAGCCTTG
>JBGUVZ010000211.1:0-2544 GCA_045220685.1 Oscillospiraceae bacterium
AATTCTCCGGATTCATTCCGAGTATATATGAGATGCATCCGTTGCACGGAAGAATAGGTGTAATGCTGCATGAATTGAAAACCGTAACTGCCTTTATCTTGGTAAGATTATCAGCCTGCATCTTTTTAAGGGCATTTATCTCGGCATGAACGTTTTCAGAAACATCTTCCTTTACCACATACTCGTTGCAGGCGGTATAAACATTGCCGTTTCCTGCACATATTACACATACCGTATCGCCCGGAAGAGGATTATGCCTTTTGTCGTATCGTTTTCTTATTACGTCTATTGCTGTGTCTATCATAAATTTGTAGTTCATTTTTCGCACCACATCCTTCCGGTATAATTTCTGTAACTCAGTGTGCATTACAGACAAATTTAAGAAACAATAATCTGTTAATCAGTCATTACTCCTCATTTATCATTATATTTTCGGCTTAATGCACACTTTTTCCCTTACCAAACACAATTCTACATATATATTATACCATAACGCGTCATATATATCAATAAAAAATTGATTATTTCTTTCCCATGTGATATAATTACATAGGCAACTGCGGCACATCCGCAGACCATTAAATTTCAATTACTTAAAGGAGTTTTTTATCATGTCTATGTACATTACTTGTCTCGACCTTGAAGGCGTACTCGTTCCTGAGATCTGGATCGCTTTTGCTGAAGCTTCAGGTATTCCGGAGCTTAAGATCACAACACGTGAGGAGCCTGACTACGACAAGCTTATGAAATACAGGATCGGCATCCTTAAGGAACACGGTCTCGGTCTCAAGGAGATCCAGGAAACTATCGCAAAGATCGATCCGATGCCGGGTGCAAAGGAATTCCTTGACGAACTCCGTTCATTCACACAGGTCATCATCATCAGTGACACATTCTCACAGTTTGCAGGTCCTCTCATGAAGAAGCTCGGCTACCCTACTATCTTCTGCAACACTCTTGAAGTAGCAGAAAGCGGCGAGATCACAGGCTTCAAGATGAGAGTTGAAAACTCAAAGTTCACAACTGTAAAGGCTTTACAGTCAATTGGCTTTGAAACTATCGCAAGCGGCGACAGCCACAACGACCTCGGCATGATCAGAGCAAGCAAGGCAGGCTTCCTCTTCAAGAGCCCTGACAGCATCAAGGCAGAAAACCCTGATCTTCCTGCTTACGAAACATATGAAGAACTCATGAATGCTATAAAGGGTGCTATGGATTAAGGCGAAGGGTTTGCTTATCCTCACCACCAACCGTTAATCAAAACACCTCCGTGTCAGTTTAAGCTAACACGGAGGTGTTTTTAGTTGTACTGTTCAAAAACTTCATCCGCCATGATCACACGGCATGTTACTTCGTCATCGCTGTCGAGACATACGGTTGCGGTGTATCCTCCGGAAATGTCGTATGAAACGAATCTGCATCCGGTGGAGCCGTCGAGGACGTCGAAGGTGTTAAGTCCTTTTGAAAGTCCAGTGCCGAGATATTTCACGTATGCTTCCTTGGCTGTCCATATCTCTGCGAATGTCTTTTCCCTGCGCGTGTAGATAGCTGCATATTCATTTTCCGTAAAATGCTTACGAGCAATATTCTCTTTTTCACGGTCGGTACGTTCGATGTCCACGCCTACAGATCGGCATCCGCAGACAAATGCCACATATCCGCCGGCATGAGAGAAGGAAAAATGAAAGTCTTCCCTTCCGTGAAGAAATGGCTTGCCGTGTTCACCGTAGTCGAAGCTTATTTCTTCATTTTTCATTCCGGTATGAAGTATGATCTGAAGCCTTACGGTAAGTTCCGCCAGAACGGATGTTATCCTGTCCCGCTCCGAACGCATTCTTTCCACTCTTTCACGCCGCTCTTCCGAAATGTATTTTACATATCTGCCGCAGCACGCAGCAAAATCCGCCTCCGGATCTGCTTTCACTATCAACAACTCCATTTTTATTTCCTTTCCTTCAAGATTCACACAATTAAGCAGACAAACCTTCTCTTAATCGCTAAGCGTTTCTATCTTTCTGGACAGGAACTGTCTGAGCTTTGCAAGGTCTGCCATTGTCAGCATTCCGTCGTTATCAACGTCACCCTGTTCTTTCTGTTCATCCGTAAGTTCCATGTCACCTATGAGAGCGAGGGAAAGATATGAAAGATCGGTAATATCAACACAGAAAGCGCCATCCACATTACCTTTTTTTTCGATATGACTCAGACCGCCGTTGGCCGGACTAGCCGAAGATTTCACCAGATATCTTTTACTTTCTTTACTACCTCCCATGGCGATAGAAGAAGAGTTGTTATAAAGTATCGTACGAAGATCCGTTATTCCGGAAGTAAGATACACATAGCCATCAGAAAAATCATGAAACACTTCATCATTCGAAATATAATTGATCGTTCCTGTATTGAAATCCAGATAAAGCGTCGGTTCGATTACGACACCTTCAAGAGTTTTTATTTCTCCATTACGTTTAAAAACAACATACGGATCTTCACCTTCAACGTAATAGTAGCATTCATCTGTGATCTCCTCATCCTTCGGAGCTTCAT
>JBGUVZ010000212.1:0-7438 GCA_045220685.1 Oscillospiraceae bacterium
CAGCTGTTAAACTGATCTATGACCTGAGAGACGGACGCAAGCTTGAAAAATTCTCTGATCTTTTCTATAAGGATACAGATTTTCTGCCGCTTCTGAACAGGATTCTGGAGAGGCTGGCAGCAAAGCGTGGTCAGGAGATCTTCATAACAGATTATTTCGGACTGTCCGATGATATTACACAGTTTGATTTTAATTACATTACCCTCGGTGAGAACAATCCTTATACTGCAGGAACTCTTGATCTTCCGTTACAGGACAGCTGGACACGTGAAATGATGGGATACCTGGTCATAAGTGAACCTTTTATCAGCCGTGATTTATTTGAGGAAGGTACTTCTTACAAGGGAAAGACGAGAATGACAGAATGGTCCACGAATGAATGGATAAAGGATTTTTCGTATGGCAGTGACGGTAAACTGCATCATGATTTCATATCCTATTATCATACGCCGGACGAGGTCGAAAAAAGAAACCACGACAGTGATTCGGTATATGAAAAAGCACGTGATCTGTTTGTAAAGGAATTTCCTGATGCAGCCGGTAAATTCAGAATTGATGATGACGAAAATCTGTACATAGAGGATCCGGAAACAGGGGAAATGATGGTACAGGTAAATGCCTTCTGGGCATCAGTATCTGCAGGGAAAGATCATCCGAAAAGATATTATTACTTTGATCCTGAAACCACGGAACAGATCCGTTTGTCGGATATACTCGGAAAAGATTTTGAAGCATACAATGATCAGTACTATGTTGGCGGAATTTCGTTTAATGCCGGAACAGTTAGTTTATATCGCTTTACAGCTGACAGTGATTCTGCGGAAACACTGACGTTTAAATTCAGCATGGACGATCTGAACATGAAATATGTAAGATTAATAGATTCGTATGTCACTGAGCTTTCGGCAGCGAGAAATGGTGTTGTTGATTCTGAAAACGCTCTTGTTTATCCGGAATCCTATGTCGTTAAACATGATCATGAGAAAAAGGGTGAACCGGTTCAGAAAGGATACAAGGTTCAGATCAGAAATTATACGGAATCTCTCGGGGAAATATGGTACGAATGCTGGAACGCTGAAAACGGTGATTACTGCGGCTGGATTACCAGAGATGACCTTACTGTACAGTATACTGATGATCAGAATAAACTAAAGTTCAGCGCATTTGAGGAGCAGCCGATATATGGCTATATAGTACCTAATGAAGGCGATAAAATCATTAGCTATACAAATGAATCAGTTATGGATCCGGAGTCAGAGCTGAAGGAGTGCAGAGCGTTTGATCAAAAGCAGTTTGTAAATGCCAGAAACAAATGTTTGTCTCATGGAAAGTGGCTGTATGAATGCTGGTACGTAAGTGAATATATTGGCTGGGTTGAAATGCATGATTTTCAAATAAGCGAAAGAAGCTGGGAAAAGTATGACGATGAGAATAAAAATTCAGAAAAGCTTGAGAGTGAGCGTACAGGTACAGTTCCGGGTGAAAAATATAACGGCATAGATTTTTATGCACCAAAATATATCGTTTATGGCACGACCGACGACAAATCAGCAGGATGCGTTCGTGAGGATATAAAGATCAAGACAGATACACGCTGTGAATTCCACGGTGAATGGTGGTATGAATGTGTATCTGCGAAAGACGGTACATATTTAGGATGGGTAAACGGCGATCTTATTGAATTCGAATAAGCGTCAATGCAGTAAAAACAGGAATCGGATAATCGAACAAGCGGGACTGTACATTTGTGCGGTCCCGCTTTTACAACTGTGCCGAAGGAATCATGCTTGCGACAAAACTACAGTGTATATCGACATTAAAATGTCGTTTTTCTCTGAGATGAGTTTTTATCCGAACGACATATTGATTTTATACTCTGCTTTATGATATAATTTATCATGTATAAGGAGTGTACGGGGCATTTGGGAATTTAAATGATATTTTCTCTGTTTGCACCTGTACAGATGAAAAATATCAAATAAGGGGGAAGGACTATGAGAAAAAGAGCACTGAAGAATATAAGGCGTAAAACCGTGTTGCTGGCGCTTGTTTCAGGAATGGTCTTCGGAAGTACCGGGATAGTATCCGCTGACTGGTATGAGGATCAGAGAAAAGAAGAGCTTATAAAGACTCTTTCTGAAAATGAACAGCGCGGTGATATAAACGGCGACGGCATCATTAACGTGTTTGACGTTATGAGATACAAGAACAGCATTGTCGAGGGAAAGGGTTTTGATAAATCCGGACGCATCGATGTCAACGGTGACGGAAATGTGAACGGAAAAGACATTGGTGCGGTAAAGGGCGATATTTTAAAGCAGTCAAAGCTCTGGATCTATAAAAATGTTCCTAAGATGGACGGATCTACTTCAGCCATCCCGCTCGAAGCAGGACTTAAATCAAAGATGCTCGGAGTGTCATACTCAGATGCCAAACTGCTTGTGTCACATCACAAGACTCATGAGTCATTCCAGATGCTTCTTTCCGGCGAGAACGACATGATATTCACGGTTCCTATCTCGGAAGATCAGAAGAGAGCAGCTGAAGAAGCAGGCAGAGAACTTACATTCGTTCCGGTCGCAAAAGAAGGATTTGTTTTCGTAGTAAATAAGAACAATCCGGTTGAGTCACTTACCGTGCAGCAGATAAGAGACATTTACTCCGGAAAGATCACCAACTGGAAGGAAGTCGGCGGAAACGACGAAAAGATTATCCCTTACCAGAGAAACAAGGACTCAGGAAGCCAGAATTACATGACGGAGTTCATGGAAGGCTACGACCTTATGGATCCGCCTAAGGACTATATGCTTGGTGAAATGTCATCGCTTATGGACAGCATTGCCGTTTACGACAATGCTGAAAACGCGATAGGCTATTCAGTTTATTCCTATGCAGCACAGATGTACGAAAACGCTTCGGACACTAAATTCATAGCTATTGACGGAATAAAGCCTTCCAGAGAAACTATGGCGGACGGCACCTATCCTCTTTTAAGTGCGACATCGATAGTTTACACCGACAAGGCTTCACAGAACACAAAGGATTTTGCTGCATGGGCAGTATCTGAAGAAGGACAGCAAACTGTTCTTTCATGCGGATATGTTCCGGTAAAGGACATGGAATATCCGAAGGAACTTAAGCCGTATTACGCAAAGGGTACCGGTAAGGAAAAACCTGCGGATTACAAGCCGCAAATGGAGTATTCCGTACTTTATTATTCAGTCGCTCCGGAAAACGGCAAACTGTCACTTGAACAATGCAAGGTCAGCTGGCTTGCCAACAAAGAACTGCAGAACATGATAAACAGCGATATCAGTGAAACTGTGTTTAACGGACAGGATTCGATCTCCGATAAATGGCGTATGAAACTTGATGTCATGAACGGATATATAAACATCTCTTTCTTTAAATATGCCGAAGACAGTTTCAATATTTCGGATTATTTTGAACTTAATTATGATGCGATAAACGGCGTAAGAATAGAGAAACTTTCAGATTATTTCTATAAAGACGAGGAATTTGTTTCAGCTATTAACCAAAAATTGAGTGAGAATATAAGTGATGAAAAGGATATTAAAACAGATTTCCTTGGTATTCTTGGTGAACCTTCTAAATTCAGCTTTAAAGATATAATTTTTGAGGCAAACGGCCCTTATTATGATAAAGAAAAGCAAATATACTATCAGTCTGGTTATGATAAACTGATCGACAGTATGGTTATAGGCGCTTATTACGACTGCCAGAACCTTGTCGATGAAGCGCACCGTGATGACGTTCATGTGGTAAACACTTCGTTCCTGGAATGGAATACTATAGTTATCACAGGTGACGACGGTAAACCGCGTACGAATGTTAAATCCCGTTTCCATACTGACGAGGAGATCAAGGCCGAAAACAAGCTTTATGACATGGTTTATGAAAAAGTAAAAGCTCTGAGCACGGAAGAAAATATTTCTTTTATCAGGGTCGGCAGGGATCATTTGCTGAATATTTTCCGCGTGAATTACGGAAGTACAAGCGGACGGCATAATACTCCGTATATGTTCTCCGGCGATACAGGAGAGCAGATAAAACCTTCTGATATTTTCGGAAAATCATTTGAAAAATATGATGACTGTGCAATATACAATCCTGACATTAATTCAGGTACAGTTACACTGTACAGACCGTCTGACCGCAAGGAATTTAAAGAAACATTTGATATTGAAAACTTCGACAGAAGTATAATATACGGTGATCAGATTAAGGCAGAACCGATAAAACTGGATACATTTCCACATGGAATGCTGACGGAAGATAAAACAGTAAATGTTTATCCTGAGTCCTATGTTGTAGATTACGGTGAGGAGAAGCCTTCAGCTCAGATAAAGAAAAATCTTTTCGTCAGGGTAAAGACCGAATGTCAGTCACACGGCAAGATGTGGTATGAATGCTGGGACGGAAATACTGATGAATATATCGGATGGATTTGCGAAGATGACTTTTACCTGTATGACCGCTTTTTCAGTTATGAAGAATTCGAAACTCCTTCATATGGTATAGCTCTCGGCAATGAGTCCGGCGATGTGGTCGGCTACACAACCGATTCCATCCTGAAAAAAGGCGAAAAAGAAGTACAGTGGAAGATCGAAGGAAAATGGAACGTTGTGATCAAACGTGCATGCTACACGTCGAACTGGTACTATGAATGCTATGACGCAGATGACGGAGATTACTACGGATGGATCCCTTCAAAGAATCTTGTTTTCATAGAAGAACAGCAGTTTAAAGGTAAAGCCAATGGTTCGCCGGACAAAGTAGTGTACGGTTACAAATCATCCTATGTTCTTGAAGGCGGACCTGAAGAAAAACAGTGGCCGATAGAAGGCGTCTGGAACGTTAAAGGAACCAGGATCGCAAAATGGTATGACGGAAACACATGGTATGAATGCTACGATGCAGACGACGGCGATTATTACGGCTGGGTAAAAAAATCAGATCTGACTCTGGAATGATCTAACTAAAAAAGGGGAACAATATGAAAAAACATTCACTCAGAAAAAAGATAACGTTCTTAACGGTTTTTACATTGCTGGCATGCGGAGGAGCGGCTGCAGTTTCGGCCGAACCGGATCTTTCAACTGAAGAGGGACAGAGAACTGCCGCTCTTATTGAAAAGCTTTCAGAAAAGGAACAGCCGGGTGATATAAACGGCGACGGCGTCATTAACGTGTTTGACGTTATGAGGTACAAGAACACTATTCTGGAAGGCAAGAAATTTGATCAGGCAAAACGCATTGACGCCAACAGCGACGGAGACGTGAACATAAAAGACATTGATGCGGTAAAGAACGATATTTTAAAGCAGGCAAAGCTCTGGTCCTACAAAAGCGTTCCGAAGATGGACGGTTCAACATCGGCCATTCCGCTCGAAGCGGGACTTAAGTCAAAGATGCTCGGAGTGTCATACTCTGATGCCAAACTGCTTGTGTCACATCACAAGACCCACGAGTCATTTCAGATGCTTCTTTCCGGCGAGAACGACATGATATTCACAGTTCCGATCTCGGAAGATCAGAAGAAGGCGGCGGATGAAGCAGGGGTAAAGCTCAATTTTGTTCCGGTTGCAAAGGAAGGATTTGTTTTCGTTGTAAACAAGAACAATCCGGTCGATTCACTTACAAGCGAGCAGATAAGAGATATTTACTCCGGAAAGATAACCAACTGGAGGGAAGTCGGCGGAAACGACGAGAAGATCGTTCCGTATCAGAGAAACAAAGACTCAGGAAGTCAGAACTACATGACGGAGTTCATGGAAGGCTATGATCTTATGGATCCGCCGAAGACATATATACTTGGTTCAATGTCATCACTCATGGATGGCCTTGCAGTTTACGACAATGCGGAAAATGCGATAGGATATTCAGTTTACTCCTACGCAGCACAGATGTACGAAAACTCATCTGACACAAAATTCATTGCCGTTGACGGAATAAAGCCTACCAGAGAGACCATGGCTGACGGCACCTATCCTCTTTTAAGCTCCACATCGATAGTTTACACAGACAAGGCATCGCAGAACACAAAGGATTTTGCAGCCTGGGCAGTATCTGAAGAAGGGCAGAAAACGGTTCTTTCATGCGGATACGTTCCGGTAAAGGACATGGAGTATCCTGATGAACTGAAGCCGTATTACGCAAAGGGTACCGGTAAGGAAAAGCCGAAGGACTATAAACCGGCAGAAAAATATTCTTTATATTATCATTCAGTGAATTCGTACGATTATAAAGATGAAATGATCCCGAACGGAGACTGCTTTATTTATTTTCTGAAAGACAGTGATTTTCAGCTGAAGATCAACGAAGACATAGAAAAAACTGTGTTCAAAGGCGGAGATTTTCTTACCGGAGACTGGGATATGACTGTCACGGTATTTAACGGATATATGAATATCAGCTTCCGTAAGAATTCTGGTTTTACCGGCGATTATCTTGATCCTGTATACGTATCAGAACAGGATATAGAACTGAATTATGATCTTAAAAACAAAAAGAAGATAGAGAAGTTTTCTGATCTGTTCTACAAGGATACTGATTTCGTTTCTCTTGTAAACAAGAGAGTCGGAGAATTCATATCTGCAAAGTGTCCGGAAAATCTGAAAACAGATTATATCGGACTGCTCGGAGATGCCAGTCAGTTTTCGTTTACTTCAGTGATACCGGCGGCTGCGGGAACGTATTTTGACAGAGACACAGCAGTACCGTTCCAGAAGATATATGATTATGAACTGATCGACAGTATGGTAATCGGAGAGTATTTTGACTGCAGTGAAATAATTGACGAAAATCTGCTGCCAGGTAATAATGACAATCATTATGCCGAGTGGATAGAAGGATATACTTCAGACAGTGACGGTAATCTTCATTATAATTTCACCTCCCGTTTCCATACTGAAGACGAGATAAATGCTAAAAATCAGTTCTTTGAAAAAATCTTTGAAAAGACAAAGCCGCTTGTTGCAGAGGAGTATCCGAAACGAAATGAGCTGACTGCAGACAGGCTGACTATAAGTTACGGATTAGAAGAAAACAGACCATGTATAAATGCTGTCATGGTATATGTTCCTATGGGGTCAGACCAGCAGCCGGCTATATATATGTTCGATCCGGAGACACTTGAACTGATAAAGAAATCAGATATATTCGGAGATACAGTTAAAGATTACGACTCTACCGAATACAGTATCTTAAATTTTAATCTTGACGGCGGAACCGTGACAATGATTGATTCGGAATGGAAGCGTTTTTCAGAGAAAATCGACTTTGAAAAGCTGAATATGAAGTATATCCTGCCAGGAAAGGCTCAGGTAACGGAACGCAAATGGAAAAAGAATGCGGTAGTCAGACCGAGCAAAGACGGTATTACCGCAAGTTTCCCTGAAACATATGTGAAAGACTAC
>JBGUVZ010000213.1:0-2344 GCA_045220685.1 Oscillospiraceae bacterium
TTTGACGTCTGATATGCCATGAAGTTGTTGACGCAGACATGCGATAGTGGTATAATTAGTATATTCTACGAATATGATCGTTTTTAAAGGAAACACTGATTTATTCATAAATCAGTGTGGGGAACCGGGGCGAAGCCCCGCCATCCCCCTCCGGAAATCCGGCGAAGCCGGATTTCCGGTTTGATCAGTGTTTTCTTAATGATCGGGATCGGGGAAAAAGGGGTGATATAAAACTGACACGAATACAGAAACGGTTTCTTCTGTGGTTTTTGTGGCCGGTGGCCGTTATATTTATCAATATGGTTCTGTCTGTAAAAGTCAGTTTATATATTTCCTATCTTCATGATCTTTCATCTGTTATTTTCGGGACGCTGATCATGATGTGGGGAAGAGGCATCCGCAGCCGTGTCATACACAAACGTACACGAAACTGTCTTACGGGCGTTTCCTGGACTTTGTTTTCGCTTTATCTGATACGTGTATGCCGCTGGGAGTTTTTTGGACAGACACCGTTTCTTGACCATATATGCTGGTACTTCTACTATATGGTGTTTATCACTGTACCATTGCTTTCTTTTCACGCGGCGGCCGGTATAAGCAGGGAGCAGAATTCCTGCAAAACTGTTCTGAAAATCGCCTGGATATCCGGAATTTTGCTGGCTGTCGGAACTGTTACGAACAGTATTCACGGAATGCTTTTACAATTCGGCGAACAGGATAGCTACACCCACGGATGGCTCTATTATGTTCTGACTGCCTATTCTGTTCTTATGTCTTTCGGAGTGCTGATCGTTCTGATCCGCTGCTGCCGCCTTTCAGAATGCCGTAGTCAGATATATGTGCCGCTTCTTATGAGCGGAGCGGGAATGGCAATGCTCGTATGGTACAATATAGTCGGCGGATCGCCCAGGATCTTTGATATAAAGCTTTTCTACATGCAGGATGCCTATTCACTGATCGTCACCGGACTCTGGGAAGGATGCATGATCATCGGTATTCTTCCATCCAATTCAGATTACCGGCAGATATTCGAACAGTCCCACATAAATGCAGTGCTTAAGGAAAATAACGATACGGTATGGTATTCTTCAGTGCAGGTGCAGAGTGACGAAGGCGGCGCTGATCTTATCGAACATCAGAAACAGGTCGCGGGAGGAAACATCACCTGGACAGAGGATCTTCACGCCATACGTTCGCTTCAGAATGAGCTTGCCGAGGCAAATGAGATACTCGAAGAGGAGAATGACCTTATCGAGGAGGAAAACCGTATTACAGCTGAACGTCTGCAGTACGAGATAAAGAACCGTCTGTACGATGAGATAGCTGCACATACCCACAGTCAGCTTGAAGAAATTGCAGGCACATTTACCGATACAAAAACTTTTACGGGTGGACTTGTCCGTTCTCTGCTGCTTGGCACCAGTGTCAAGCGCGTTTCGAATCTCATGATACTTGCCGATGCAAACAGACATCTGTCATCAGAGGAGCTTGTTCTTGCGCTGCGTGAGACCATGGAGAATTTCAGGCTTACAGGTGCTGACTGCGAACTGAGGCAGGGTGAATCCAGAAAGTATCCGTCCGGAGTTCTGCTTGCCGTATATGATGCGGTAGCTGCCGCTGCAGTAGCTGTTTCAGAAATGTGCAGTGCATTCAGCGTTTCAGTCACACCGGATGATGACACGCTTCTTGTCATTGAAACGGATGCAGAAGATCCTTATGCGGGGGCATCCGGAATATTAGAAAAAGCCGGCATCAGGTTTTCGGTTTCAGAATCTGACGGCACGCAGATCCTTTCTACAGGAGGTGCGGTCGATGGATTACTATAGCTGGAACGCCCTGCAGGGCGTGCTGATGCTTATCGCTTTCATGTTTGTTTTCACCTGGACATATCTGCTTATTCGTCTTGTTCAGATAAAGATCTGCGGAAAACAGTGTGCGGTCATCTCGCTCTGCGCTGTGCTGTCGTATCTGTTCTATCACAATCTTCGTGAACATATCGGTGAATGGCCGTTACGTGTGTGTGTGATAAGCTTTTCGGTTCAGACAGTGTTTGCCTTCATTACGGCAGTGTTTATTTACCGACAGGAAAAGACACATCTTTCCGCCATGTCGTTCCGCGAAGGATTCGACACTTTACCGGCGGGACTCTGTTTCTATACCGCCGGAGGCATGCCGAAAATGGTAAACTACCGGATGGACAGCCTGTATTTTAAGATTACGGGTGAGCATCTTTCAAACGGTGAGGATTTCTGGCGGAAACTTTCCGAAGGAGCCTTTCCGTGCAGTATTTCAGGCGGTGAACAGCCTATGATCTGTCTGCCGGACGGAACGGCTTTCAGTTTTA
>JBGUVZ010000214.1:0-6788 GCA_045220685.1 Oscillospiraceae bacterium
CTATCAATAGCTGTGGCACGGCTTTGACGTGACACAACCTTTTCTTATAAGATCAGATACATAAACTTACACGATAAATCGTAATAAGGCTTTAATCTTTTGTGAAGTTCATCTTCATAAGGATCGCTCAGTCTTGAAAAACCATATCTCTCATGATAAGTATTGATCAGATCATCATATGGAAGTGCGAAAATATATAGCAATTTAACGCCTACATTATCTGAAGTTTTACGAACAATAGGCAATATAAAATTATTAAATATTACTGTTCCAAGTCCTTTCAGATCTTTGTGATTATGTACATACCCACTGTTTACCGCAAAATTTGCAAGTTCGATTCCAGGCAATGTATCAAACACTTTCTTTAGTTTAACTTCGCCAGTTTCGCTATCCATAATTTTCTCATAACGTTCATTAAGAGATATAAGTCCTGCTTTTAATGAAAAATAACCTGCCACTTCAGACGAAATTTTATCTCTGACAATATAAGTACGCATTATTCCGTTTTCTTCTTCAGTCAATGCATAATTCTGAAGATATTCAAGCAAGCCAGAACCTTCATCCCTGTCAATACTAAAATTCATGATATCTTTTTCATCATTTTCAGAAGTCCCAAGATGATTGCAGTAAAATAATTCACTTTGCAGAAGTCCTTTTTGCATCTTCTGCCTCCCTTACTTTAACCATCTCTCTCTCAAGCCTCATTGATTCTTCCTGCATTTTTTTATAATCGGGTTTCGGAGTATTGAGAATCTGCTCAAAAATACCGATTCCCAAATCAGACGGTAAATTCGTCATATTCGGTTTTCCGTACTTTGGCGTATATGCCATACACTCTCCTCCTTTTTCATGAATAATGCTTTCCATCTTAATTCTCCTTGTTCTAATAATTTGCGTAAGTTATCCTATTACCTTACACTAATTATTATACCATGGTAAAATAAGTTTGTCAAGTATTTTCCATTAGTTTTTATTCCAGTCTTTTAATTGCGAGTTCAAAGTATATTTCATTACCTGTATTATATCATTTTTTTACCTCATTTTCAAGGAAAAAAGGCACCTTCCGCCGATGCTGAAAGTGCCTTTATATTTCATTTCACGTTATCGTTCCTATGGACTAAGAGCATTCAGTTTTTATCACTTATCACCCGCAAGATTTTTAAGCTCTTCTGCACTGTCGCTTTCTTCTGCCCAGGAATAGTCTATCATGTATTCTCCTTTAAAGGTCTCCAGCGCTTTTCTGTCGCCTGAAAGGGCAGCGTAGAGGTCGCAGTCTATGCGGTTTTTGTTTATTTTTATAAGTCTGTTCTGCTTGATGACGGCGTCGCCGAATCCGGCGGCTGTCAGGTCTTTAATCAGCGAGTTTACGTATTTGGAGATATCTTTTGAAGTCTGCTTGGTAAACTCTTCTTTTTCGAAAACATCGGCTGCAATATCTCTGGCTGTTACTGCGTAGCCGCATTTGTCGATAATATATGCAAGGACATCCATCGAATGGCTTATTGAAAAAGTCATGACCTGATCAGGTTCCGTATAGACGATGAAATTTCCGAATGTTACTACCTTAAGTTTTCTGTCTGCATGACTTTCCCTACTGTCTATATGGCTTTCCTTAAGAGGATGTCTGAGATTGGCCAGAGCAACGGCGAGTTTTTCATCTGTTACCGGTTTTACTATAAAACTGCTCACGTGCTGGTCAAGGGCATCTGCCTTGTACTGAGGATGACCGGAATAGATGACTATATTCATGTCCGGAACAATCTCTTTCAGTTGTTTAGTGACTGTAATTCCATCGGTATTCATTTCTATATCGATAAACGCAATATCTATGTCATCATGCTTTCTGACATAATCAAAGAATTCCGAAACCTTGTAAACACCGCTGTGTACCCCATACGGATCAGTTTTAGTAAGCATTCTCTGCATTGCTCTTACAGATAAACTTTCATCGTCAACAGTTATAGTATGCATTTGTATTCCCCCTGTTCATCCCTTTGGTATCATAATTCTGGCAGAAGTCCCGTTTTCATCGTGACTGATCTGCAGTTTCCCGCCGCACATCAGTTTCAGTCGTTCTGCCGCATTGTTTAGCCCTATACCTCGCTTTTCAGCAAATAAAGAATCGTCCCCTTCTTCTGCTGTTGCATTATCATATACATCAATGACAATATTACCGTCTTCCTCAAAGCTGCTTATACACACGATCGATTTGTCAGAATAACGGTCTATCCCGTGCTTCACGGCATTCTCAACAAGAGGCTGGACCGTGAGTGCAGGTATTTCAAAATCAGTACACTTAAGATCAAAATCCACTTTGAATTTCTTGTTGTCATCAGCATACTCGATAGCAATATACTCATTTACAAGACCTATTTCCTTTTTAAAGTTCGTAAGTCCGTTTCCGCTGAAAGCTTCTATCTTCCCCTGAAGATAACCGGAAAAATGCGAGATCGTTTCGGCAGCCAGTTCAGGATCACTGTAGCACAGCTCACGTATTACATTCATTGAATTATAGATGTAATGTGGTTTTATCTGTGCGGTCATCATAGTCAGACGGCTTTCGGCAAGCTGTGATTTTGTATGTTCAAGCTTGTTTATATTTTTCACTATCGTCCTTGTTCTGATGTCTTCATACAGAAAGAAAAGCATCAGAGCAACGAATATGACCATGATATTGCTCATGCTTATATCAGTCAGGCAGTTACCGACGACTCCGCAAACAGCAAATGCCGCTACCGTTAATATAGCCTGTCTGATAAACACCCTTATTCTTCTCCATTTCAGAACAAGCGTAATACCGATAACAATAAAGGTCAGTATGGATACGGTCTGCCAGATATAATAGCCCCATGAACGAATATACTCGTTATTTTCATCTATCCGGTAAATCGCACCAGTAAACGGCGTGATCAGAAGCAGGATCAGAAGCGGGATCTGCGTAAACTGACAGAATGTAATGACTCTTTCGGTTTTAGTTTTCCCGGGTTTATCAGTTACGTATCTCTTTACTATATGCAGATACAGCAATGTCAGAAATTCACCGGAAAGATAGTACAGAAAAACTCCGCACCTGATGACAAAATATGAAAGCGTGGTTGGCAGCCCGCCGAATACTGTATCTGCTACGTCGCAGAGATTATAAACAAAAACGCCGGAATAGAACAGTATAAGCTCCTTTATCAGAGGAAAATTCTGAGTTCCAGTATCTTCCCCCCCTGATTTATCTTTACGAATACTTATGAGCATTATAAAGATCATCAGAAGCAGAAGCAGTTCATTCCAGCATTCTATAGTTATCTGGATAAATACCGGCAGGCCGATACGTTCCAGTAAATTATTCATTTTCCCCCACATCCCTTTTCGCTGATATATGTATTATATCATTTTTTCGGGAAGGTTGCAAGGGATAAACAACACTCAAGGAGATGGCGTTTAGCTTTGCTGTCATGAAACCAACGATAACGCCGAAATTGCAGTATTCATATTTGCTTTAAAGTCTTGAAATTTTCACAAAAATGTGCTACAATGAATATTATTCAATTTATTGATCATACAAATTACGATCAGAATAACGCATTTATTTCTATACATTTTATGATTAGGGAGGATCACTCAATGAACATCAACAATTTATATGAAATCATTCAGACCGCAAGAAGCAGAAAAACTTCGGATATACATTTTACAGTTGGTCTGCCTACTGTTTTCAGAATTCACGGAAGTCTTGAACCGTGCGGTATCGATCTTACTGACAACGACGTTTCAGACCTCATTCTTTCAATGCTCAATCAGGAACAGAGAAGCCAGCTTGATGACGGTTTCGACCTTGACTTTGCTCTCCAGAGCCCGGACGGTTCACGATGCAGAGTCAACGTGTTCAGAGCAAAGGGGCAGATTGGTGCTGTACTCCGACTTCTGAACACAACAGCTCCTTCACTTGAAGCAATGGGCCTTCCGGCAGTTCTCAAGACGCTCTGCAACGAGCCAAGAGGACTTATCCTCGTAACAGGTCCTACAGGAAGCGGTAAGTCAACAACACTTGCTGCCATGATCAATGAGATCAACAACACAAAGCCGGTACACATTCTCACAATTGAAGACCCTATAGAATATGTATACGTTCAGAACATGGCTACTATCAGACAGCGTGAAGTCGGCTCAGACGTTAAGGACTTCAACGCCGCTCTCCGTTCAGCACTCCGTGAAGACCCGGATATCATCCTCGTCGGCGAAATGCGTGACTACGAAACTATTTCACTTGCTCTGACAGCTGCTGAAACAGGACACCTTGTAATGGGTACACTTCATACGACAAGTGCTCCGCAGACTATCGACCGTATCATCGACGCCTGCCCGCCTCACGCACAGGCTCAGGTAAGAACGATGCTTTCAACAACTCTCCGCGGCGTTATTTCACAGTGTCTCGTTCCTCTTGCAGCAGGAAACGGACGAGTTGCAGCAACTGAAATCCTCATCGGTACTGATGCTGCCATGAACCTTGTAAGAACTGAAAAGTGCCATCAGCTCGTTTCAACCATGCAGATGGGTAAGGCTCAGGGAATGCATACACTCAACTCAGACCTTGCACGTCTTGTACGTGAAGGACTCATCACAAAGGAACAGGCTCTCAACCACTCAACAAACAAGGGCGAGCTTTCACAGACACTCGGCGATCCTTCGCTGATGTTCTGATGAACAAAACCAAAATGATATGAAACATAACCTCTCAGTATCTTAAATGATGCTGAGAGGTTTTCGTTTTCCGTGATGGTCTTTTGTCTTTCTTTACATTGGCGCTTGTTTATGTTATAATTTTAACGTTCGCATAAAAACACGAGTACAAAAGAAAGGAAAACTATGAGCGCTTACGTTGAGTTCAAAAATGTAAAGAAAACATATAAATCAGGCGAGATAGAAATACACGCATTGAAAGATGTAAACTTTGAAATAAACAAAGGAGAGTTCTGCGTTATCGTCGGAGCTTCCGGTGCTGGAAAAACCACTATACTTAATATTCTCGGAGGTATGGACACCCTTTCCGGAGGAAGCGTTTTTCTTGACGGTACCGAGATATCCGCACTTAAGAAAAGAAAGCTTACCGCCTACAGACGCTACGACATCGGATTCGTGTTCCAGTTCTACAACCTTGTGCAGAATCTGACTGCGCTTGAAAACGTCGAACTTGCTTCCCAGATCTGCCGTGATCCGATGGATGCAAAGAAGATGCTTGAACAGGTGGGGCTGGCAGACCGAATGAAGAACTTTCCGTCACAGCTTTCCGGTGGTGAGCAGCAGCGTGTTGCCATAGCAAGAGCACTTGCCAAGAATCCGAAGCTGCTCCTGTGCGATGAACCTACAGGTGCGCTGGATTACACAACGGGAAAAGCAGTACTTAAACTTCTGCACGACACATGCAGACAGACCGGAATGACTGTAGTGGTCATAACGCATAACCAGGCGATAACTCCAATAGCCGACCGCATAATAACAGTCAAAAGCGGAACTGTCTCCGATGTCCGTCTGAATGACAATGTCGCAGACATCGATGATATTGAATGGTGACGCCATGAGAAGTGCGATAAGAAAAAATGCGCTGCGTGAGATAGGCAGTACATTCGGACGTTTTTTTGCCATACTGGCGATCATAACTCTCGGCGTTGGATTTTTCACAGGTGTTCGAATAACCACACCTGCAATGATAGATACTATCGGCCGTTTTCTTGAAGAAAGTGAATTCTACGATTACAGACTGCTTTCAACGGTGGGATGGAAAGAAGAAGATATTGAAGATTTCCGGAGCCGTGACGGAGTACGCTACGCGGAGGGTGCATACAGCATCGATTTTATACGAGGCGGACTTAACGAATATGTGTACAGGGCGCATTCGATAACCGAAAACATCAACCGCATCAAACTCACGGAAGGCCGAATGCCTGAAAACGAAAATGAATGCATCGCGGAACACGGACGTTTTCAGGTCGGAAGCACCATCGCCCTGTCAGGCGAAAATTCTGACTCCATAAAAAACAAGCTTAAAACTGATACCTTTACTGTAGTGGGACTGGCGGAATCTCCGCTGTACATAAATGTCGAAAGAGGAAACTCATCTGTCGGAAACGGCGAAATAAAGGCGTTTGTGTATCTTCCGAAGGAAGCCTTCAATATTGAAGTATATACTGAAGCATATATAAAATTCGATGAAGACTACGCGCTTTATTCGGACGAATATGAAAAGCTTATCGACGGAAAACAAAGCGAATGGGAAGATATCGCCTTTGCACGTGCAAAACTCAGTTCAGATGAGATACGCAGAAAAGCTGAGGAAAAGTTTGAAGACGGCAAAAAGGAATTTGAAGAGAAGCGGGACGAGGGAAAACAGAAACTCGACGAAGCGAAGCAGGCTCTTGATGACGGAAAAGCACAGCTTGACGAACAGCTCGCACAGCTTGAACAGATAAAAGACGTCATGCCGGAACAGTACGCTTCGGGTATGGAACAGTACAATTCAGCTTACGCGGAATACGAAAGCAAGCTTGAAGAGTATCAGAATTCACTTGCGGAATCTGAAACACAGGTGAAGGACGGCGAAGAGCAGCTCGAAAGCGGCAGAAAGGAACTTGAAAAAATAAAGAATCCTTCCGCCTATGTGCTCGGCAGAAACACAAACATCGGCTACGCCTGCTTTGAAAGCGATTCCGACATAATCGCACAGGTGGCAAAGGTGTTCCCTGTATTCTTCATTCTTGTAGCCGCTCTGGTATGCATGACGACCATGACCCGTATGGTCG
>JBGUVZ010000215.1:0-6465 GCA_045220685.1 Oscillospiraceae bacterium
GATTTGTTCTCTGAGAAGAGCTTCACACTGTTCGTGAGCTTCAGAAATGATCCTGCGTACTTCAGCGTCGATCTCTGAGGCGATCTCTTCGCTGTAGTTTCTTGTGTGGCCGTAGTCCTTGCCGAGGAATACTTCGCCGTTGTCATCACCGTAAACAACAGTACCGAGCTTTTCAGAGAAGCCGTACTTTGTTACCATGTTTCTTGCTACCTTTGTGGCACGTTCAAGGTCGTTTGAAGCACCTGTGCAGATGTCATCGAGAACGATCTCTTCTGCAACACGTCCGCCCAAGAGCATTATGATGGATTCACGCATCTTTGTTCTTGTCATGTGTGAATCATCTGTCTCAGGTCTTGTAACTGTAAGACCGGCAGCCATACCACGCTGGATAACTGTGATCTGGTGAACCTTGTCCTGAGTTTCGAGATAGTAAGCTGCGAGTGCGTGTCCGCCTTCGTGATAAGCTGTGATCTTCTTGTCGCGGTCTGTAACGATGTGTGATTTCTTTTCCGGACCTGCGATAACCTTGAGTGTAGCTTCCTCGATATCGGATTCTATGATAGCCTTTCTGTCTGCACGTGCAGCAAGAAGGGCAGCTTCGTTAAGGAGGTTTTCAAGATCGGCACCTGTAAATCCCTGAGTTGTCTTTGCGATTACCTTAAGGTCAACGTCAGGACCGAGAGGCTTGTTCTTTGCATGTACCTGAAGGATCTCTTCACGTCCCTTGACGTCAGGATAGTTTACAACGATCTGTCTGTCGAAACGGCCTGGTCTTAAAAGAGCCGGGTCAAGAATGTCACGGCGGTTTGTAGCTGCCATAACGATAACGTTGTCGTTGGCTGTGAAGCCGTCCATCTCAACGAGGAGCTGGTTAAGTGTCTGTTCACGTTCATCGTGTCCGCCGCCGAGACCTGCGCCTCTGTGACGTCCTACAGCATCGATTTCATCGATGAATACGATGGAAGGGCTGTTTTTCTTAGCCTGTTCGAAGAGGTCACGTACTCGTGAAGCACCGACACCGACGAACATTTCAACGAAGTCTGAACCTGAGATAGAGAAGAACGGAACACCTGCTTCGCCTGCAACAGCTCTTGCAAGAAGTGTCTTACCTGTACCTGGAGGGCCTAAAAGGAGAACACCCTTAGGAACTCTTGCACCTATCTCGTCGTATTTCTTTGTATTCTTAAGGAAGTCAACGATTTCCTTGAGTTCTTCCTTTTCTTCATCAGCACCGGCAACGTCGCCGAATGTTGTTTTCTTGCCGTTTGAAGGTCTGATGTTTGCCTTGCCGAAGTTAGCGTATTTTCCGCCGCCGCCGGCCTGACGGATCATAAAGAAGAAAAGTGCGACTCCCATTATAAGAAGGAGTATCGTCGGGATCACTGTTATGATCCAGGAGTTGTCTGAACCCCTGATATAGTCAACTTTAACTTCCTCACCGTTGTGTGCTGCCTTGAATTCAGCTCTGTAGTCGGCTTTTTCGGAATCTGTGTCGTTAATGAAAAGATTAACGTTCGGGACTATATATGTGTTTTTATCTGAAGAACCTTCGAGGGTGTATTCGAGCTCGCCGGTCTTGAGATTGAGAGTATACTCAGTTACATTGTACTCATCAAATTCGTGCATTATTTCGGAATATTTCTTTCCCTGACTCGCTGGTTCGAGGTTAGGTATGAGTACCCCGAGAACTATTATTATTACTGCTGCAATGGCAATATAGGTCAGCAGTCCCTTGTTCTTTCTAGGTGTCAATGACATCACTCCTGTCTTTTGTATTTTTACATCAATAAGAATATTTTAACTTGAAAACGATATAAAGTCAAGTATAAAAGGGTATCCCTTTATAATTTCATGGTTTCTTCACAAACTACCCTTATAAGCATTATTTTTTTTGTACTATTAGTAATTTTGACTCTGTCAGCAATGCCGGCCTTTTCAATGAAGAATATTCCGTCTTCGTCGGCGGCAAAACAGAGGCTGTCGCGTTCTGCTGCCTCTGTGCAGGCGTTGAGCAGTTTTTTTACTGACGAGGTGAAGTTTCTGTTTTCAAGTCTTATTCTGTCGCCCGGAAGTCTGTTTCTGAACACGATCTCACCGTTTATGCAGTCAGCGTCAATCATGACGGTATCCGGAGGAAGAGTACGGCCTTCGTACTGTTCGCGGTCTGCATATGTCAGAGTTACAGTCTTCGTAAGGAATCTGTTTTCGCCTTCACGGGCTGGTATGCATATGTGACCGGTTTTTTCGGCAGCTTTCGGTATGGTTATAATGCGCAGGCAGTCGTTACGGGCTTCCGCGTAAATTTCACCTTTAAGATTGATTTTGCCGTCGCAGGTCACTGCTTTTTCCACATCAGCTATTCGTCTGCTGTTTACTTCTATTCTGTTTTCCGAAAGGAAACGTGCAATACAGCGTCTCCGTACAGCGGGATGAAGCTCTGAAAGGCCGCATATTACGTCTTTTCCGGCCAAACCCGATTCAAATGCTTTCCCGGCTTCGAGTTCAATGAAGTTATTGTCGGTACGGAAATTCTCCGAGTCGGCAATTATCGTTCTGAAAAGAGCAGGATTGATCTTTTCAAGAACCGGAATAACATTGTGCCTTATGGTGTTTCTTGTGTAGTCGTCAGAAAGATTGGTCGAGTCGGTAACAAATTCCTGACCGCGTTCCTTTAAGAACGCTTCAATCTCGCTGCGGGTCACTCCCAGAAGAGGACGGATGATATTGTCTCTCACAGGCGGTATTCCTGCGATTCCCTTTGTTCCGGTGCCTCTGGTGAGATTGAATATCACCGTTTCAGCATTGTCGTTGGCGTTGTGTGCCGTGGCAAGCTTCTTTCCTTCTGTCTGTTCAGCAAAGAACCGGTAGCGGATCTCACGGGCTGCAAGTTCGGTCGACATTTTCATCTTCGCAGCTTCAGCATTTACGTCAAATCTTCCGCAGATAAACGAAATGGAAAGTCTTTCGCAGAGACTGCGGCAGAATTCCTCGTCCCGGTCGCTTTCCTCACCGCGCAGGCAGTGATTTACGTGAAGGGCGGAAAGTGCTATTCCGAGTTCTTCACGAAGCTCATTTAACGCAAGAAGAAGACATACACTGTCGGCTCCGCCTGAAAGAGCGGCAACAACGTGATCGCCTTTTTCCAGCATATCGAATCTTTCGATGGTATTAAGAATCTGACGAAGCATTTATCAGCCTTCCTTGTTTGCGAAACGTGTGAACTGGCCGTCCCATACCATCTCAACGGTACCGACTTCACCGTGACGGTTTTTCGCAACGATACATTCACTTACGTTCGGCGATGTGCATGTTGTAGGATTATAGTATGCATCACGGTAGAGGAACATAACTATATCGGCATCCTGCTCGATAGAACCTGATTCTCTTAAGTCTGAAAGCATAGGGCGCTTGTCAGTACGTGATTCCGGTCCTCGTGAGAGCTGTGAAAGAAGGATTATCGGCACGTCGAGTTCCTTGGCCATGATCTTGAGCTGTCTTGTGATTTCTGAGATGATAACAACTCGGTTGTCAGTCTTCAGTGTGGAGTTCATGAGCTGAAGGTAGTCGATAACCACGAGACCGAGATCCTTTACTCGTCTGAGTTTCGCCTTCATCTGCTGTACCGTTATACCCGGCGTGTCGTCGATGAGCATCGGCATACGGCAGAGTGTGTCGGCACTGGAAGCAAGGCGCATCCAGTCGTCCTTTTCCAGAAGTCCGCTTCGGAGCTTTTTGCTGTCTACGAGAGCTTCCGTGGATAGAAGTCGTGTCGCAAGCTGCTCCTTGGACATTTCGAGTGAGAAGACTGCCACCTGCTTTTCAGTTTTTCTGGCAACG
This sequence comes from Oscillospiraceae bacterium, assembly GCA_045220685.1. Taxonomy (GTDB): domain Bacteria; phylum Bacillota; class Clostridia; order Oscillospirales; family Ruminococcaceae; genus HUN007. The sequence goes on from JBGUVZ010000215.1 coordinate 3,838, forward strand.
TTCAGTGCGATGTTCATGGCAAAGGACGTTTTACCCATGGCAGGACGGGCAGCCAGTATTATAAGGTCTGAACGGTTAAGACCCGTTGTATATGTATCGAGTTTTGTAAATCCGGTTCTTGCACCGAGATATTTCTCCTTGTCCGGACCGGTTATTTTTGCGAGCTGGTCGTAAGCCCCGTAGACAACGTCGTTGAGAGGTGTGAGACCTGTGGTGTCACGTCCCTGACGTATGTCATAGATCTTCTGTTCAGCCGAGTCCAGCAGGGAAGAGGCACTGTAGCCGCCTGAGGCGATGTCGCTTAAGATCTGCTGGGCTGTTGCCGCAAGTGTTCTTGCATAGTACTTTTCAGCAACAATATTGCAGTAGTCCTCGACGTTTGAAACGGACGGCACTGACTGTACCATTGAGGCAAGATAATGCTTGCCTTCCTGTTCCGTGTCAAAGATCTTCATTCCCAGTGCTTCATTCAGAACAGTAACGATATCAGAGGTGGAACCGTCGGAAAACTGTCTCACCATTATGGAGAAAAGCTGACGGTGCTGTTCAAGGAATAAGTATTCAGGCTTGATCTTTTCGAGTACTACTGCCAGAACATTAGGATCATAAAGAATTGAGCCGAGTACAGACTGCTCGGCTTCAATACTGTGAGGCAATTCAAAACCAGCTACTGTTTGTGTCTGATCGTAGCTACTTTCCATTTTACGCCTCTGTTACTTCAACTTTCATTTTTGCGGAAATTCCTGTGTAAAGCTTGATCTCAGCTTCGTATTCACCGAAGTTCTTGATTTCGGACTTGAGTGAGATCTTCTTCTTTTCAACCTTCTGTCCGTACTGGGCAGCGATCTCGTCAGCGATCTGTGCAGATGTTACTGCACCGAAAAGCTTTCCTGAAGAACCAGCCTTTGCCTTGATGATGATTTTCTTGTCGTTAAGGATATCAGCAGTTTTCTTTGCTTCTGCTGTGTCAACGTCGATCTTGTGCTGAGCAGATGCCTGCTTGCCTTCAAGGTCACTTAAGTTCTTAGGTGTTGCTTCAACTGCAAGACCTTTTGTGATAAGGAAGTTTCTTGCGTATCCGTCTGATACGTTCTTTATTTCGCCCTTTTTACCAGAGCCTTTAACATCCTGCATAAAAATTACTTTCATTTTAATTCTCCTTCTTGCTTAAGGAAACCACTGATTCAGTCGGAAATCCGGCTGTGCCGGATTTCCGGAGGGGGATTTGCGGGGCTTCGCCCCGGTCCCCACGCTGATTTATAAATAAATCAGCGTTTCCTTATGGCAGTGTTTTAGTGTCTGTCATATTTTCCAGCAGATACTGTTCAATAGCGCCGAGAAGCATTTCCTTTGCCTTCTCTGCGGTGATATCTGGTATCTGTGCGGCCGCCATTGTCTGGTGACCTCCGCCGTAGTGGAGTTTTTCCACTATAAGCTGGACGTTTACCTTACCGTATGAACGTCCTGATATATTCATCTTTCCGTCGGCGTCGAATATTACGAATGAAGCGCTTATGTCGCTTATGTTCATGAGTTCGTCGGCAGCCTGTGAGGCAATGACTCTCATGGATTTTTCAAGTTCAGGTGTTGTTTCAACAACTGAAACCGCAAAGCCTTTGTAAAGCTCGGCAGATGAAACTATAGCAGCCTTCATTCTGTAGAAATCAATGCTGTTTGTAAAGAATTCCTTTACTGAAACGGTGTCGGCACCCATTTTCTTGAGGTATGCCGCAGCCTCAAATGTTCTTACCGTTGCTCTGATAACGAAGTTCTTCGTGTCAAGCATTATGCCGGCAAGAAGTGCGTTTGCAGCTTCTTCAGGAAGCCTTGTGAAATTTTTGAAGTAAGGAATGATCTCTGTTACCATTTCCGAAGCGGATGAAGCGTTCGGATCGTGGAAGAACAGCAGTGAGTTGTCTATGTAGTTTACGTCTTTTCTGTGATGATCGATAATTGCAGTGTTCTTTATCTTTTCATAAAGAGCCTTGCTTTCGAGAAGAGCCTTCTTGTGTGTGTCCACGATGATGAGAAGACTGTCAGATTCGGCAAGTTCAAGTGCTTCGGCTTCGGTAATGAATGAAATGTCCTGTATCTGCTCGCGGGCACGCTGTATAAGTTCCGGAGCAAGATGAGTTTTCTCATTTACTACTATGTACGAAGTTCTGCCGAGTATCGAGATAGCGCATGAAAGACCGATTGAAGCACCGAGTGCATCAAGGTCGCCGTTCATGTGCCCCATAATGAATATGGAGGAAGCGTCTTCAACGAGCTTCTGTATTGCGATAGACTTGAGCCTTGTTTTGAGCTTGGACTGCTTTTCAACAGGTTTTGAGAGTCCGCCGAAGAATTCGTAGCCGTTCTCGTTCTTTACAGCTGCCTGGTCGCCGCCGCGTCCCAGAGCCATGTCGAGAGCTTCCTTGGCGAATGTTTCGCTTTCAGCCAGAGAACTTCCGCCTGCGCCTACACCGATCGAGATGGTGAGCATTATACCTGTTCCGGCACCTGCTTTTCTGATCTCGTCGAGTATGCTGAAGCGCTCCTCGATTACCTTGCGAAGATGCTTGTCCTCGAAGACGATCATGAAACGGTCCTTTGAGCAGCGCTGGATAAGACTGTTCTGACCGGAAG
>JBGUVZ010000216.1:0-3024 GCA_045220685.1 Oscillospiraceae bacterium
GTCATCTATAAAATAAATACTGAAACAGGCGAGTATATTGAATACAGTACTTCTGACAATTTCAGCTGGAGTGAAGCCGGACACAAAGGAACAGATTTCTTCGGTGATACACAGAAGAATCTGAAGGATAGCGTATATTATGAAGATTATGCTATGGTTTCAGAAAATCTGAAAAAGGATGCATTTATACATAATTTAAAATCCTTTGGAAAACTCTCTTTGACATACCGTCTTGTTTTCGATGGCGCTCCGAGATATGTTACACTTTACGCAGTAAGCAATGATGACGAAACAAAGAATATTATCGTTGCTGTCGCTGATGTCGATGAGGCAAAACGTGAGATGTACGACGTTACACACGATATGATGACCGGTCTTCTCACACGTGAGTGTCTTTATACAAGTATAAATGAAAGACTTAAAACTGACACGGTTACACCGTACTATATCCTTTATTTTGACGTAAAGAATTTTCAGGTGGTAAATGATATCTTCGGTACTAATTTCGGTAATCAGTCCATGAGATTCATAGCCGACTGGATAAGAAAAACGTTCTCGGAAAAATGCCTTTCAGGAAGACTTATCGGTGCATCTTTCGGTGTGCTTATACCAAAGGATGAATGGGATCCTGTGAAGATCGAGGATGGTCTTGCGAAATTCATGATCAAAAACAATAACCTCGAATATCATGTTCTTATCCATACTGGTGTTTATGAAATAGACCGCACAGAGGAAGATGTATCAGTAATGTTTGACCGTGCGCTCCTTTCGCTTTCAACCATTTCTGATGAGTTCCATGTTCACATTGCGTACTACGACGCAAAGATTCGTGAACATCTTATGTGGGAGCAGGAGATCTCTTCACAGCTGAACGAAGCCATTGAATCAATGCAGCTTTGTCCGTACCTTCAGCCGATTGCTGATATAAACGGTAAGATAGTAGGTGCTGAAGCCCTTGCAAGATGGGAGCATCCGAAATACGGATTCCTTCCGCCTTATAAATTCATACCGGTGTTTGAGCACAATGGTATGATAGTTGACGTTGACAAGCACATGTGGCGCTGTGCCTGTGAAATACTTTCACGCTGGAAAAAGCTCGGCAGCGACATGTTCATCTCAGTAAACATTTCTCCGAAGGATTTCTACTTCACTGACGTTCTTGCAGAAATGAAAAAGCTCGTGGCTGAATATGACATCGAGCCGTCAAAACTCAGAGTAGAAATAACCGAGACTGTAATGATGAACGATGCAGAAAACAAGATGGGCATTCTCGATAAATTCCGCTGTGCAGGCTTCATCGTTGAGATGGACGATTTCGGAAGCGGCTATTCATCTCTTAACATGCTCAAGGATATGCCTGTCGATGTTCTCAAGATCGATATGAAATTCCTCGGAAAGAGCAGCAACTCTGAACGTGCAAGGATCATTGTCCACAATGTTATTTCACTCACCAAGGAACTCGGTATCGTCGCACTCACCGAAGGCGTCGAGACCCAGCCACAGCACGAGATCCTCACCGATATGGGCTGTACACTCTTCCAGGGCTATTATTTCGCAAAGCCAATGCCGGTAAAAGAATTCGAAGAATTCGCAGGACTTAAGATATAAGAAATTAACAACGATAAATAAACTAAACAGTAAAACAACGGATACCGCGGAAAAAACGGTATCCGTTGTTTTTAAAAGCTGTTTTATATGTGACTGATCATTTAACGGAACATAGTCCCGCTTTTTAAGCAAACGGGACATATAAACTTGAAAAAACCAACCAAATGTGATATACTTTTAACAAAGGTGATAAATATTATAAGCCATTATTCCTGACTGCAGATGCAGTCAGTGTTTACTATAACTACTGGAAAGAAGGGATCCTTTTATGAAAGAAAAATGCAAGGAATTTATGGAACGTAATCTTGAGAAAGCTGGTATTCCTTTCAGCTTCGAACTCATTGACGATGAGCTTTATGCTTCAGGTGAATACTACACATTCACTGAAGAACCGCTAAAAAATGTTCAGCTGATACAGCGTTTCATTATTGACAATGACGGTGTTATGTCAATGGCTATGTACGAAGTAAATATTGAAGATACTTCAAAGTTTGATGAACTTGCTTCACTGTTCTCTGAGAAATATGAGATCAGGATCAGATACGACGCTGATTACAGTACCATCAAGGTAGATGCCGGAATGGCAGCAGGAGCGCTTATCGACAACGCGAGAATATTCCATTCTTTCGTAACATATCCTCTTCTTGTACTGAGAATGGTGGTTTACGCTTACTATGTGGTAACTGAAAACAGTCTTGATGTTAAGGAAGTGTTTGACGACATTTCTGAGCATGAAGGAGATTTTATTATTGCTGATGAGATAACATACAATATTGATGAAGAGACAGGCCTTATAAAGGAAGGAAATGAACGTTATTTTATTGAGCATGATTTCCTGCCTGCAGAATTCTATGCTGATCCTGAAGCTTTTACCCGCAGTCTGAAAAGCGAAAGGGAAGAATACTTAAAGCGTATCATAGATGACGTGCTTCTTGAGAACACTGCAATGCCTGTGCCGGAGCATGAAGGCTTTAAACTTGAAGTATTTACTGATAATGATGACTGCATCTGCATGGATATGATCATACCGGTTGCAGAAAAATATCTTGAATGTTCTGACATTATTTTCTTCTGGTCTGCTAAGAAAGAACCTGTTTACTATACAGTCGAGATCAAGTATGAAAACGATAAAAAAATCTGGCTTGCCTGTGCGTGGGACAAGGAAGGCAATCATCTTGACTTTGGTAAGGCTGATGACCGTGAAGGTGCGGTTGCTATAATTAAGGATAGAATTAAATAATTATTTATTATCGCAGATGTTTCATCGAATGTGAATGTCTGCGGTCTGAAAACGGGAAAGAAAGGGAAATGAAAAATGAAACTCGAGCCAATAGTTATTTCACTGCTTGACACAGATCTTTACAAGTTCAACATGGATCAGGTCATCTTCCACAAACACACTGATCTCTGCGGACA
>JBGUVZ010000217.1:0-5792 GCA_045220685.1 Oscillospiraceae bacterium
GTAACCCTCAAATGCATAAGCATACATTCTCTCGCCGTTCTGAAGCATTGCAGGAATGATATCCTTTCCGAAATCCTTTGACCCGCCGGCATTTTCGTTTTCGATAAGATATTTTCTTAACTTGTCCCATGTGAAAACGTAGATACCCATTGAAGCCAGAGTTGACTTTGGTTCCTTAGGCTTTTCAGTAAAGTCGACAACGCGGCATTCATTGTCGCATGTCATAATACCGAAACGAGATGCTTCTTCAAGTGAAACATTGAGCACTGCAATAGTAGCATCAGCAGAATGTTCCTTATGGAAATCGACCATCTTGGAATAATCCATCTTGTAGATGTGGTCACCGCCGAGCACGATGATGTATTCCGGATTGTATCTGTCGATAAACCTTATGTTCTGATAAATAGCGTTTGCTGTACCTTCGTACCATGAACTGCCTGAAGCTGTCTGATATGGAGGAAGGATATGAACGCCTCCCCTGAGTCTGTCAAGATCCCATGGCTGACCGTTTCCGATGTAGTCATTGAGTTCAAGAGGCTGATACTGTGTGAGCACACCTACTGTATCGATACCTGAATTTGAACAGTTGGAAAGCGGGAAATCGATGATCCTGTACTTTCCGCCGAACGGAACCGCCGGCTTAGCCATTTTCTGTGTCAAAGCATATAATCTGCTTCCCTGCCCTCCGGCAAGAAGCATAGCTATGCATTCCTTTTTCATAATAAGCCCTCCCTATTTCATTTTAAGTTTTGCTTGATTTTTTCTTTGCTGTTGCTTTCTTTTTCTTCTGAGACTTTGTCTCACTGTTTTTTATATGCTGCAGATAAAGTACTGATAGAGGAGGCAATGTGAGTGATATGCTCTGATCGTATCCGTGCATCGGGACATCTGCTGTTTCATATTTTTCAGCTGACTTTCCGGAACCCCCGAAAGCCGCGTCGTCAGAATCGAATACGAGTTTGTATTCGCCCTCTTCTGAAACGCCAATACAATAGTTCTCACGTTCGACAGGAACAAAGTTGCATACAACAACGATCTCGTTCTCATCATCATCGATACGTCTGAACGAAATAACGCTCTGTTTGTAGTCGTCGTTTGAGATCCATTTGAATCCGCCCCATGAGTTGTCGTTTTCCCACATAGGAGGATTGTTTATATAAAATTTATTGAGCTGTCTGTTAAATTCCTGAAGCTGTCTGTGTGTTTCAAAATCAAGAAGACACCAGTCCAGACCTTCTTTGTAGTCCCATTCTTTTCTCTGACCGAATTCCTGTCCCATGAAGAGCAGTTTCTTACCCGGATGAGCCATCATATAACACATGAAAGCTCTGTAGGAACTGAATTTCTGGTATTCGTCACCGCTCATCTTCTCGAGAAGTGAACACTTGCCGTGAACGACTTCATCATGAGATATCGGAAGAACATAGTTTTCCGAGAAGCAGTAGAAGAATGAGAATGTTATCTTGTCATGATTGAACGCTCTGTAGATAGGGTCAAGAGACATGTAGAAAAGCATGTCGTTCATCCAGCCCATGTTCCACTTGTAATTGAATCCGAGACCGCCTATGTCTGTTGGTTTTGTTACCATAGGCCATGCAGTGGATTCCTCAGCGATCATGAGAGTGTTCGGATTGTTCCTGAACACTTCTTCATTCAGTATACGGAAAAACTCAACGGCTTCAAGGTTTTCCTTGCCGCCGTAAATGTTCGGTGCCCATTCACCGTCCCGCCTGTCATAATCAAGATAAAGCATAGAAGCAACTGCATCTACCCTGAGCCCGTCAAGATGGAACTCGTTGATCCAGTAGCATGCATTTGATACAAGGAATGACCTTACAGGTCCCTTGCCGTAGTCGAAAACATGAGTTCCCCACGCTTTGTGTTCACGTTTTCTCTGGTCTTCATATTCGTAGCAGCATCCGCCGTCGAACATGTACAAGCCGCATTCATCCTTAGGAAAATGTGCCGGTACCCAGTCAAGGATAACGCCGATATTATTCTGGTGGAACATATCGATCATACGTCTGAAGTCATCCGGAGTGCCGTAACGCGAAGTCGGCGCATAGTAACCAGTGACCTGATAGCCCCATGAACCGTCAAACGGATGTTCAGTAAGAGGCATGAATTCTACATGAGTATATGACATGTCCTTAAGATAAGGAATTATTTCCTCAGCGAACATCGTATAACTCTTGAAAGTGGAATCCCCGTTCATTTTCCATGATCCGAGATGTACTTCATAAATGTTGATAGGACCTCTGTAGATTTCGCGGTCAGATTTCTTGTCACGCCATTCTTTGTCGTTCCATTTGTAATCAGACTCAAATATTTTTGAAGCAGTCTCAGGTCTTGTTTCATAGTGATTTGAATACGGGTCGGATTTCATGACGATCCTGCCGTCCGGAGTTGTGATGCTGTACTTGTAGTTGTCATACTGAGCAAGTGCAGGAATTTTAGCCTCCCAGATCTCGTCTGAAATCTTATACATACGATTGCAGTCGCGGTTCCAGCCATTGAACGAACCTACAACTGAAATGTCGCGGGCATTTGGTGCCCAGACACGAAAATAATGATAGTCTGTTCCGTTTTCGTTCACCCTGTGTGCGCCGAAAAATTTGTATGATTCAAAATTATTTCCCTGCTGGAAAAGATATATCGGAACATCGTATGTATTGTCGTAATTTGTACTATTGTGCATCAAATCACCCTCCCATAACTACTTTTTATTATAACAGAATGTAAAAATATATTCAAGTCTTTTAATCGTTTTTTTATGCTTTTGTCAGTTTAACTCATTGAAGCATTGAATTATCGTGCAATATTTTTTATTAAAAGATATTTAGCAAGCTTACCATAGTTTAAAAAGATAATTAAAAACGATGATTTAACGTATTTTTTCTCTGTTTTAAACAATTGATTTGTGCATGTTATCGTTATCAGACCACGATATTTCGTCATAAAGACTGAGCAATTTTTACTGAATTTTCTGTCTTAACACCTCTGAGAATGAAATAAGCTTTTCCATGTCGAGCTGTTCCACTCTTGTATTTTCTCCAAGACCGCACTCAGAAAGAGCTGCATAGACCTGATCTTTGCTCACACCCATCATTGATGAAAGTGAATTAGCAAGTGTTTTTCTCCGCTGTGAAAAAGCAGACTTTACAACAGTGAAGAAGAATTTTTCTTCTTCAGCCGGAAGCGAATACTTTCTGTTAACGTCGATCCTTATAACAGCTGAATCAACATTAGGCGAAGGAACGAAGCTTCCGCGTGAGACCTTAAACAGCGTGTTTGCAGTTCCGTAATAGTTTACAGCCACTGAGATCGCGCCCGACTGTCTTGTGCCGACATCAGCACAGAGTCTGTCAGCTGCTTCCTTCTGTACCATGACAGTAAGTGAATTCACTCTGGCACCGCTTTCAAGGAAGTACATGATGACCGGAGATGTAATATAGTAAGGAAGATTTGCGCACACTGCAACATCCATTCCTTCAAATTCTTCTTCAATAAGCTTTTTCAGATCAACTTTCATTATGTCTTCGTTGATGATCTTTATGTTGTCAAACTCCGAAAGTGTTTCCTCAAGAACAGGAAGAAGCCTTTCATCTATCTCGACAGCCACGACCTTGTCAGCACGGAGAGCGAGTTCCTTTGTAAGAACTCCTATACCGGTGCCGACTTCTATAACACCGACACCTTTTCCGGCACCGCCCATCTCAGCTATTCTCGGGCAGACAGACGGATTAACAAGAAAGTTCTGTCCAAGTCCCTTTGAAAAGCTGAAATTATGCCTTCCGAGAAGATCTTTTATATAACCGATATCAGTAAGATTATTCATAAAAATAATACCTTTCAAGATTTTTTGTACAGGTCTTGCAATAATACTGAAAAATATCTATAATTATAGTATACGTATTCAGTGCGGGTTACGGTGCGAAACCTGAGCTCCAGACTGATAAGTATACTTATTATTAAAAATAAGGAGTAATTCACTATGACCAGACGTGATAAAATAAACTACTACCTTGATATAGCTGAAAGCGTTCTCAAGCGCGGAACCTGCATGAGAAGAAAGTTCGGCGCAATAATCGTAAAGAATGATGAGATCATTTCCACAGGATATGTGGGAGCACCGAGAGGAAGAATGAACTGTTCCGATCTGGGCTACTGCATGCGTGAAAAACTCAACATTCCGAAAGGTGAACGCTATGAGCTCTGCCGTTCAGTACACGCTGAAGCCAACGCTATTATTTCAGCACCTCGCAGCGAAATGATCGGCGCCTCGATCTATCTTGCCTGTCATGACGCAAAGACAGATACTCTTTACGGTGAAGTAGAACCATGTTCAATGTGCAAGCGTCTTATAATAAACGCCGGCATAACCACCGTCTACGTAAGGACTTCAGAAGACGAATACAGAACGATAGACGTAAATTCGTGGATCGAAAACGATGATTCACTCACTTTAAAAAACGGATATTGATATCATACCATATTTTCAGCTTTGATACAAGCTTAAATTTTGTTCTATAACTTTTTATGTAAAAAAAGTTGTTTTTCTATGGAATTTATTCTGTATATGTGATATAATTATTCTGTAACACTATAGATCAATGATTTACCTGCCTTAAAGGCAAGGCATGCATATGGGGTTATTAAGAAACAATTTCTGAATACAAGGGGTGAACACACATGGCAGATGCTCTTTCACAGCATCAGATAGACGAGCTCTTTGAAAGTCTGAACAACAAAGATGATGATGACGAAAGTGACGTCAAAAAGAAAGAAAAGCGAATAAAGAACTATAACTTCAAGATGCCTCAGAAATTTACCAAGGAGGATCTTAAGCTTATTCGTGATATCTATGAACAGTACTCACGTCTTATTGCCTCATACATCACGGGCATCACACGTCTTTACTGTCATGCAAAGGTTCTTCATGTCGAAGAACAGAAGTATTATGAATTCAACAACTCACTGGAAGACTATGTTATGATGGGTGTAGTGGGACTGCATTTTGAAAATTCGGATATAATGGATGCCGAATGTACCATACAGTTCTCAAACGCCATCACATTCTCTCTCATTGACCGTCTCATGGGCGGTCCGGGAAATGCCTTCGAGATCTCAAGAGACTTCACCGAGATCGAAGTATCAGTCATAAGGACCATACTTGAAAAGATGGCAGTTTTCCTTCAGGAAGCCTGGTCAGGATATATCGAGATATCTCCGACTCTCTCAAGGATCGAGACAAATGCAAGACTTACAAAGTCTATAGCTCCGGATGAAGTAATCGTTATCGCCACACTCGAGATTGAACTCAACAAGAGAAAAAGTCTCATGACGATAAGCATCCCTGCCATCAACATGGAAGAGATCATGACGAACTTCAGCCAGAGATACACATCCGAAGCCTCGAGACGTGTCGTGGATGACGAAAAGAGACAGGAACAGCGCAGCAGCATCCTCAAGGGTGTAAAGAACTCGAAACTTACAATGACGACAGTTCTTGCGGAGACCCAGATAGATCTGAGCGACGTTCTCTCTCTGAGGATAAACGATATTATCCCGCTTGACGTTCCTATAACGCAGAATGCCAAGGTCAAGATCAACAATGTTCAGTGGTTCACGGCAAAGCCGGGAATCAGCAACAACAAAAAGGCGATCAAGATCATCGACATCTGCAATAATAATGAGAGGTGAATACATTGAGTACTATAGAATTAAACGCAAACCAGCTTTACGCAGTAAAAGAATCACACAATCTTGCTATGCTGTCTTCAGCAACCGCA
>JBGUVZ010000218.1:0-2967 GCA_045220685.1 Oscillospiraceae bacterium
TATTTTATATCTCACAAAATGAAGGTACAATTAAGCAAGAAATAAGACCCGTAAGTTTTGATGATTAAAAAACTGGGGTCCAGTTCAGGAGCTGATCACATGAAAAAGTTTTTTTCTTTTATTATCATATCTATTTTTATCATTTCGATATCGAATTATAAAACTGATAATTGTTCAGCCGCTGTTAAAAGTAATGTAATCGATTTTGATGAAGACGGTTTTGCTTTTCATAAATATAACAGTGAATACATTATAGATTCCCGTGAAATAATAAAAGCCAATTGTCAAGAAAACGTGTATCTGTTCACTCTAACCAGTTGGGGTGAATCATTGATTTATGAATATGACATAATTCCGGCCAAAAACGAATTACCAGTAATAGCACAGTCGTTATATTCAAAGCTTGATCCGCAAGTAGTTGATACTTACCCTGAGTTACCATTAATATGTCTGCTGATTAAAAATAATGGTCATCCATACGTTGTTAGCATCAACAAAAACGGAGATTTAAATAATACAGATATCTATCCTTATATAAGATATGAATTAGATGGTCAAAAACATCAGTTAAAAGATTTCACAACAAAGAAAGTCCTTGTGGATTTTGACAAGAAAGGATCTGTCAGATATGAGGGTTTTGACTACGATTATTCAGCAGCTGACGGGTATGTATATTTAGGCAAAGAAAAAGATAGCCAATATTACATTAGAGAAATAGAATATACAGGTTCCAGCCCGTATCGTGTGGATTTTGCAACTGAACTAGAATCATCATTTGACCACACCATAGATTTATTATCAGGCGATTTAAATATGGATGGTACTGTAGATTTAAGTGATTTAACTATACTATCACTTAAATTGATAGGCGATAGAGAAATTACACCTTTGCAGTTAAAAATCTCAGACCTGGATCATGACAATAATCTTACACTTGCCGACCTTGCAAGACTTCAGCAGTATCTTTCAAAGAAAATAGAGTCACTCTAAAAAAGTATAAAATGATGCGCCTTACGGCGCGGTTAATAAACCGGACTGCTCCCGCAGTCCGGTTTTTCTATAGCAGTCTTCGGCCCGTAAGGGATGAAGACTACATTTCTGTTATTCCTGAAAATTCAGCTTCTATTGATTTTACCGTAATATTATGGTATGCTAATATTGATATTCAAACCAGTAAAATGCGAGGTGAACAAAGTGGGAACATATCTTAATCCATCAAAAAATGACTTTGAAGAAGCTATAAATTCTGAAATATACGTTGATAAAACCGAAATGCTATACTATCTCAACAAAGTCGCTAAAACCAAAAAGAAATATGTCAGTGTTTCCCGCCCACGGAGATTTGGTAAAACAACAACTGTCGATATGCTTTGTGCATATTACAGCTGTACCTCTGAAAACAGAGATATGTTTGAAAATTTAAAAATAGCAGAGCTAAGTCCTGATCCAAACAAACCGGATCAGACATGGGACAGGTATCTCGGCAGTTTCGACGTGATCCGTCTTGTCATGACAAGATTTTTCAAAAAGAATATTTCCGTCAGTGAATCTCTCTCAAAGCTTCAGTGCCTTGTATCAAGAGAAATAAAACAGGCTTATCCTGACAAGGATTATTATAATGAAGCTGACCTTATCCAGACTCTTGACGATGCGTACTCGGAAAAAAAGAAACAAATCGTAATTGTTATAGACGAATGGGATGCTGTTTTCAGAGCAAGGCCGGATGACAATGAAGGTCAGACAGAGTATCTCGATTTTCTTCGCGATCTTATGAAAGACAATAATAACATCGCTCTTGCATATATGACTGGTATCCTGCCGATCAAAAAATACGGCCAGCATTCTGCTCTTAATATGTTTACGGAATACTCGATGATGTTTCCAAGAGAACTTGCGAGATTTACCGGATTTACAGAAGATGAAGTTTCAGAACTGTGCAGCAGTTACGGACGTGATTTTGAAAACATAAGAAGCTGGTATGACGGCTACGACGTCAGCGATATCATCCCGCCTGATCCGGGGCACAGCGAACTTAAAGCTACAGGAAAATCACCTGAAGCTAAAAGATATTCTCTGTACAGTCCTCTTTCCGTTGTAGAGGCCGTTACAACCGGTGTTATAAAGAACTACTGGAACAAAACCGAAACCTACGAAGCTCTTGCCGAATACATCCGGAAAGATTATGACGGTCTGAAAGATGCTGTTGCCCTCCTTATGGACGGCGGAAGAGTTGAAATTGATACTTCCACCTATCAGAACGACATGACCACTTTTTCCGGAAGAGATGATATACTCTCACTGCTTGTCCATCTTGGTTATCTGGGATTTGACGATGTAAAAAGCGAAGTGTTTATCCCGAACCGCGAGATACTTGATGAATTCAGGACGTCTACCAAATCATCCGAATGGTTATCAACTTTCGAGTCATTCAGGATTTCACAGGAACTGCTTAAGGCTACATGGGAAGCGGATGAGATCAGAGTTGCTGAACTTCTGGAAAAAGCACATGACAGAACTGAAAGCAAAACTTACAACAGCGAAGCCGCTCTTAGTTATGCGATACAGTACGCTTACTATGCCGCACAGAAATACTACACAACAATACAGGAACTTGCAGCCGGAAAAGGATATGCGGATATCATATATCTTCCGTCACCAAAGTATCCGGATAAGCCTGCACTGCTTATTGAACTGAAATACAACAAGGATGCAGTAACTGCGGTTGAACAGATAAAAAATAAGCAGTACCCTGAAAAACTGGAACATTACAAAGGAAATATACTTGTTGTGGGTATCAATTATGATAAAGATGCTCCGAATGATTCACCGGATTTCAAGCATCATAGCTGTAAAATCGAACGTGCATAAGAAAAGGATGCGCCTTACGGCGCGGTTAACAAACCGGACTGCGGCTCACGCAGTCCGGTTTTTCTATAGCAGTCTTCGGCCCGCAGGGGTGAAGACTAC
>JBGUVZ010000219.1:0-2658 GCA_045220685.1 Oscillospiraceae bacterium
GATTAACAGTTGCGTTCTTAGCAACTGTTTTCAATAGAAATCAGAGGCGCGGAGAGACTCTGATTACCATTTCGTGTGAGATGCATACCAGAGATTCAGATTTGTAATCTGGCTAACCCGTGAATAGTAACTATTTTTTCAGATTTATGATATGATTAAAGATATAAAAAATGGAGGATAAATATTATGGGTTCATTACTGATTGCTGTCATATATCTTGCTTTTATAAGTCTCGGACTGCCTGATTCGCTGCTTGGTTCGGGCTGGCCTGTTATGCAGAAGGATTTTGGAGTTCCGTCATCCTATGCGGGATATGTGTCAATGGCCATATCTTTCATGACGATCATTTCTGCACTTATCGCTCCGACGCTGATACGAAAGATGCGTACACACCACATAATATGTGTATCGACACTGCTGACGGTGATAGGCCTTATCGGATTTTCACTTTCAAAGTCATATGCCATGCTGTTTTTATTTGTGGTGCCGTACGGTCTGGGAGCGGGTTCGGTCGATTCGTCGCTCAACAACTATGTTGCAAAGCACTATTCATCATCGGTTATGAATTTTCTTCACTGTTTCTATGGTGTGGGAGCAATGTTAAGTCCGTATATCATGTCACTTGCACTCGCAAAGGCGCACTGGAACGAGGGCTACCGCTGGACGGCATATATACAGACCGGTATACTGGTTGTCTGTCTGCTGTCAGCTCCTCTCTGGAAGAAAACTGCCGAAGCAGGGGATGAAAGCGAAGAGAATGCTGCAGGCATAAGGGAAGCTCTGAAGATCAAAGGTGTGATTCCAACTCTGACAGCGTTTTTCGCATATTGCTCAGGTGAAGCTACCTGTTTTCTTTGGACATCGAGCTATTTTATCGGAACCAAGACAATATCCGAACAGACAGCGGCAGCTTTTGGCTCACTCATATTCGGCGGACTGATGTTTGGCAGACTCATATCTGCTTTTGTTTCAAATAAACTGGGTGACAGGCTGCTAATACGTATCGGCATAGCAGTTGAAGCAGCCGGCATACTGTTAATATTTCTGCCGTTTGAAAGCTATATCCCTGCGGCAGTCGGCTTTGTGATAACAGGTATCGGTATGGGTCCTGTTTATCCTGCAATACAGCACATGGCTCCTGAAAACTTCGGAAAGAGAAACAG
This sequence comes from Oscillospiraceae bacterium, assembly GCA_045220685.1. Taxonomy (GTDB): domain Bacteria; phylum Bacillota; class Clostridia; order Oscillospirales; family Ruminococcaceae; genus HUN007. Next base: position 1,164 of record JBGUVZ010000219.1, read on the forward strand.
TGCCGCAGTCATAGGTCTGCAAATGGCATCAGCCTATATCGGCAGCACCTTTATGCCAATGGTATTCGGTCATATACAGCAGGCTGCGGGTATCGGAATAATGCCTGTTTATCTGACGGTGTTTGCAGTTTTGAATATCGGAATGCTGGAATTTGCGTATAAGAGGATTGAGAAGCAGTAAAAAGAAGAACGGATATAACTGTATGATTGACGGCTATATCCGTTCCATAAGATCTTCTATACTGCAGTTAAGCACATACGCAATCATCATAAGATTATCGGCCTGAGCTTTGTTGATATCCTTGACTCGTTGTTCATAATTCTGAATAGTACGAACAGATATTCCGCTTTCAGCTGCAAGCTGGCTTTGACTTAATCCTGATTCTCTGCGAAGTATTTTTAGATTTGTTTCTGGTTTTGCAGCTTTGTACATTTCATTCATTCTGTCGCAGAACTGGCGTATGTCCATTTCGTGATATGGATCATAAAGATCTTTAATATCTTTAACAGGAATGTCTTTTATGATCTCGGCAAACGAAAGCGATGTATACCACTGATAATAGGCGAGTGCCCATCCGGTCCAGTATTCTTCGCTTCTGTCGGCAGAGTATTGTGGTTTGATAAAGTTGTTCTTCATTCCGGTTGTTTCAAGAACCATATATGCAAGTTCTACTCCTGATCTGCCGGCAACAACAGATGGATCTCCGGTTTCAAATTTTCTCGCTAAACCGCTTGAAATAAAAAGATTGAAAAATTCTGTAATATCATATTTTAAATCATATACCGCATAATCAAGCATTCTTGCAAGTACGGACATTGCTCGTTCAAGATATAGTTTGTCATAGGCGTGTATTTCTCTTTTCATATTATGGTCGCCTCCTTATAGAAAGTATACAGTTTTGTGGAGTATACTGTCAAGAGATGAATTATCTCTTACGCCTCTTCTGTTTGCAAAGAACGGTAGCTTCGCAGGTATCATCACCGGCGTTCTTCCATCCACGAAAGGAAAGCACTTGCTAATTATTCCAAAACCTCAACCGCACTGATTTAGAACCGCATTCTAACGGTTACAAAACCATACTCTTGCCGATATATAACAGTAGAAAGGAAAATCATCAAAAATCTCGTTTTACTCAGTTGAATATTTTCAGAAAAAATGTTATACTATAAATAATTATTATGTAAGTTATATTGCGCTTACTGTATAATAAGGGGATTTTACAGGATTATCGGGGTGAGATCAATGACTGATTTTAATAAAAACAAGACTATTATAAAACATCTGACGCTGTTTTTCGGCGGGTTTCTGCTTGCAACGGATGTTTTTTTCCTTATATTTGCTGCTATTTATGATATGCCTTTGATGAGGTATGTTGTTTACGGCAAACTGGTTCTGAATACGACAAATATTTTTCTTATTCTGAAAAAGCATTATCTGATATCAACGGTGATAATTTATACGGTTATTCTCGGATTTATGGCGATAGGGATCGTT
>JBGUVZ010000220.1:0-4796 GCA_045220685.1 Oscillospiraceae bacterium
TTCTGATGACCGACAGTCTACTTTTCTCACAGCACAGTTCAGCAAAGCAGAAAAATGAGATGATTGAAAAACTTGAAGGACTCTCCAGCAGGAATTTTCATAACAGACTTAAAGGACTTGCTTCTAATCTCGAAAGGCACTCCCCTAACAAGCAGCTTTTCTATTCGATTGAAATACTTAACGAAGCTATTGAAACTCATAAACAGGTCGAATTTGAATATCTGAGCTTTACCACGGAAAAAGAACTGAAGCCTCGTAAAAGAGCTGACGGTACGGTTCGTACATATACGATCAATCCTTACCGAATCGTTATGGCACGCGGTCATTACTATCTGATCTGCAACTACGATAAATACGACTACATATCAGATTACCGTATCGACCGTATCAAAGACATCCGCCTGCTCGATTCGCCTTCAAAGGATATCCGAAAAGTCAAAGGCTGTGAACAAGGATTTGATCTGTCAGAATATATGGCTAATCACATCTATATGTTCTCCGGCGAACTTGTTCACGCCACTCTCAGAGCGAAGAAATACATTCTGAATGATATAGCAGATTATTTTGGATCTTCTGCTGAATTCTCGGATGAAACTGAAACAGATATCACTGTAAGAGTAAAAGTCTATGAACATGATCTGTTCCTGTGGGCTGTTCAGTATGCGGAACATGTTGTCGTGATCTCACCGGAATCAGTACGAGAGAGAGTAACGGAACGCCTTAAGTACGCAGTTCAGTTGTACGAAAATAAATAGTTCTCACATTACAAAAAATAAATCAGACTTAACTGACGTAAATACATCGTTTGGGTCTGATTTTTTTATCAATATAAAAAAATCCCGCTAAAAATACATTCAAATTTTTTCTCCTCACTACTTGACAAAGCAAAGTAGTTGTGCTACAATATCATCAAACCTACTTTGTATTACAAAGTAGATGATCCGGATCAAAATCTATATATAAAAACAAAGGAGAAACAACATGAAAACAAAAGCTAAAAAGGGCGTCACAGGAATAGTCGTCACATTTCTGATCTTACTTGCAGGTGCGGCAGTCTGGTTTTTTCAGTTTGATAAGTTTGGATACCTCCTAAGCATTCCATACCGCAGTTCATTTGAAAAAATAGCAGAAAACGTGTATGTAAACAAAGACAATGCTATGAGTAAAGATGAAATACTTAACCTGATCCATGAAGCCGAAGACAGGGACAGAGATTTCTACGGAGAACTGACATACGCCGGCGAGACAACGATCATTCTTAATGATAATGAAACAATTCAGCCTAAGCTCGGTGGTGGCAAAGATACCCTCACATATATATTCCCGAAAAGACATGATTATACTTGTCTTTCCAACGAATACTTTAACGTGGATATCATCGCTCATGAAATAACTCATGCAGAGTTACACGCAAGACTGACTAAAGAAGCAAGGTCGGCTTTACCGATGTGGTTCGACGAAGGTCTTGCAACACAGAACGACTATCGTGAGCGCTACAGTCTTGAAAGCTGGATTGAAAAAACTGACAACGGCAAAAATGTTCCCGCTCTTGAAGATATCGATGAGCCAAGAGAATTCCATTGCGAAGAAGAAAGCAAAAGACAGTTCCACTATATTATTGCAAAGCACGAAGTCGGATTATGGATGGAAGCTCATCACAGAGAAGGTCTGATGGATCTTATCGACAGACTTAATAAAGGAGAAGACTTTAACAACGTTTACGGCATATAAAATTACCTTCGGATACACATCCGCGAATTTCTGGATTTTCTTCATTTACTAAAACATTTCAAATACAAAACAAATCAGGTTCAGTCCACGCATACATGTAGACTGAACCTGATTTTTCTATCGCCTTATAAGAATAAAATACAAACTTTACTTGTCAGATTATTATTTGCCATTGTTCAGAACATCAGCATCATAGATCTTTGTAAATTTCATATCCTTACCTGCATCTTCCTTGTCATCTTTCCAGATAAGCTTGTCCCCATCTAATTCAAATGTTGCGCTTCCGTCAGTATAGAGTGTATCGACTTCAGGTTCATCTGACATAAAAGGAATTGTCAGAGTCTTCTTTCCCTGCTTGTCGCATTTCAGAACACCGTCTTCAAAAACGAGAGGATAATCCCAGGCGAATATGCCGCCAACTTCATCACGGTATTCAACTCTGGCATGGAAAATTCCTTCTCCATTATCTGTGATTATAAGTCCGTTTTTTCCGCATTCCCATGATCCTGCAAGTATTTCTTCTATTGAACGTCCGTCAGAAGCTGCACCGTCTGGTCCGAGGACTTTTACATAGCTTATTTCGCCACTGCTCTTTGCATAAAGAACATTTTCATTTTTAGAATCGCCGAACTTTAAGCTAATTAGTGATTCATTATTATCTTTAATTAAATGATAATATTCCGAATCTTTAACAATATTACCGGTTGCCTCTACATTTCCGTCTGCGTAGTAAGCGGTAAACTTTCCGTTTGCTGTAATATTGATATATGAACTACTTGTATCACCGTCTTTGTACCATACACCTGCAATATCTGAACGGTCTACCTCAGGAGCACCTGTGTTCGTCCTTTCTTCAACTGGATAAACAGGATTCGAAAGTTGAAGTGAACCGTCTTTGCCGCTCTGTGCCAGCATATAGATATGTTTGATACCGTATTTATCAATAAATGAAATAGCGGTGTTCGGCATGTCTCCAGGATAACTGATACCAGCAGCAAGTGACTGACCTTTCTTAAGTTCCTTACATGTGCAGATTGGTTTTACTGTCCATTTATTTTCGCCTAACTGAGCATTATATACAGTCAGGTATGTAATATCATCTGAAGCTGTAAGCACAGTATTATTTTTAGATTCACTGAAAAGATTATATGCTTTGTAATCTTTAAGGCTTTCGGTAAAATAAGATGCTGTCACCGGATTGGTTTTTCTGAAAGATTTAAGCGGTATAAATTCTATATTCTGTTTACTTGCAAGAAGTTCTTCATGCTCTGCATCAAGATCAAAATTCTCAATAACAGTTGACTTGCTCTTGTCCGGTTCGCCTGTAGTATTTGTATAGAACACTACCTTGTCACCTTCAGGTTCTGAGAATACATATGAAACTACCTTGTGATCACAAGAACCTTTTTCAAGCTGGAATTTTTCGATAACAGTATTTGCTGCACCGCTCGATCCTATATGCCCTATTGTATCAGAAGAAATAAGGAAATTCTGATTTCTTGCCCAGGATTCAAGTACCGGAACAAGATTTCCGTTTAAAACATCATAGGAATAAACGACACCGAGTTCAGTACCGGTCATCTTATCCTTATCAGTAATTTCACCCATGATAAGTTCCGGAACTCCGTCTGCATTAAGATCCTTAAATGTATAACCGGTCGTTTCAAATGCTGTTTTCGGATCATGGCCGACCCTCTCTCCGTACCAGCTAGCTCCGAATCCAGCTTCAACATAGCCGTCCTGTTTAGATAAAGTATCATAATAAAAATTGATTATCTCATTATATGGTTCAACCCATGGATTCGGATACGATACTGAAAGATCATCTTCTGCAGCTGGTGTTGGATTTGTAGTCGATGACGGTGTAGTAGTTGAAGGTGTCGTTACCTTTGGCGTTTCGGTTACGGCAGCTGTAGTCTGAGGAGTACTACTCATTTCACCGATAAGCGCATTCTTGACTACATTAAGATCAATTACATTAACTACTCCGTCACCGTTTACATCACAGTTGTATACCGGATGAGCATCGATTGCTCCTCCAAAAGCATTTGTCATTGTAAATACAAATGCTGCTGACAATAATGATGATACGGCTGCTGTTACTGCTGTTTTTTTCATTTCAAATTCCCCCTGTTTCTGCAATTACTTTTTGCAGTTATATACTAATATTTTAACACATTACTGAAAGTTTTGCATCGTACAAAAGGGAACTTTAGATATAAAAAAACCTGATTAATAATCGGCTTAAATATACATTTTGCACAACGAGTTTATTATCTGGCATAAAAATAAACGGCTCACTTCATATGAGCCGTAACGTTATTGCTTTAATGTCCCATAATATTAAGCCTGCGTTCTATTACCTTCAAAGCGGCTTTATTATGGGTTTTACTTTTCAAAGCTTCAAGCCTTCTTATTCCGAATCGTCTGTCAGCTGCTTTGATTATATTGATAAATCCCCAGTGGTCATTTTCAAAATGCTTTGAAAAGACTTCATCCTTCGGAGTATCAATATATTCTCTTATCAGATTTGAAATATCTGAAACTTCAGTTTCATATGGATAATAATATATGCCTCCGTTAAGAGTTTTCATATTATATCCGTCTTCGGTCTTGCAGACAAACTGCTTCGGATAATCGAATATAATTTCGTCATCCAGAGTGATCCAGTATCGTGGCAGATCAGTAGAACCATACGCGCTGTCCATTCTGTATCTTGATAAATGGATCTGGAAATTAATATTTTCGTCAATTAGTTTGTAGATTTCTCTTTGCAGTGAACTCCATCGTTTCATCTCGTTTTCTCCTGTTTGAACTCCGCTTCAAATGGTGGTGCCTTCGGCACGATTATAAATGAAATCCAGTCATGTCTTGTTAATCCATAACTGGCCAGATTTTAGAATCAAACAAATCATTTGCGTCTTTTCTACCGCTTGCTATTCTCCATAATGCTTTTGCATATTTACGAGATAACGCTATATTTCCATCACGGCATAATTCTATTATATCAATGATCCTAAGGCAATGAATATCATCTATACCAGTATTCAATAGCTTATCTATAA
>JBGUVZ010000221.1:0-3239 GCA_045220685.1 Oscillospiraceae bacterium
AAATACTCATAAAATACACTCCCTTTTATTAGAAACATATCCCCTCGATCTTTGATAATTCTTTTCCGTTCTCACCTTCAAAAACTATATAGTAAAAAGGGGATTCTATCGATTCGATAATATTTTTTTGTCCTTTGTATTCATAATAATCTATTACATCATCGTAACAGATACCAATGTTAGGGACAAATGTTCGGACAAATAAACCTGCAGAAAACTCATTTACACTTTTTATTATACTTTGAACCGCCCTACTCTTTTTGCTTTTGCAGTTCAATAATCTGACCAACCCTAATGTAATCTTTTTTATATGCTTCTTTACTATTTCATCACGTATATTATCCGCAAGTTTATTATGGAAATTATCAGAACAGAAATCGATAAAAATCTTATCAAATTTATTTTCTATATGCTCAAGCATTTTTCTCATCATTTTTAATACAGGTAAAATTGAATCACGATTTTCATTATTATATAATTTATCCTCAACATCATCTATGAATTTCCAGAATTCCTGATTTTTCTCCGTAACCGTTTCCTTAAATGTTTCATATTTGCCTTCACTTTCAAAATAAAGGATCTTATCCGAATCAATATAAAAAATGCTGTCTGTATCTGATTCAGGAATTATAGGATCGTCTGTATCTGGTTCAGAAATTGGTTCGGGAACTACAGGATCATCTGTATCTGGTTTAGAAATTGGTTCAAGAACTATAGGATCATCTTTTTCTCCCGTCGGTTCATTTGTAGATAAAGTAATATTATCACCGGAACCATTTTCTGATTTATCAGGATAATATATCCTTGTAATTGGATTATTGATATCTCCTGATATTCCAAGATATTTTCTTATTCGCTCAGTAAGAGAAGGAACAGTTTCAATATTCAGTTTCTCTTTTATTTTATTTATAAGAGCATCCATAAACCATTCCTCCTTATTCGATATTACTTGCCTTTTCGCAGCGAACCGTCTTGGATTTAATACTGTTTCCTGCTGCATCCTGAACATCTACAGAAACTTCAAGCGTACCGTCGAGTTCCATATTGAATTCAACAACTATAGCAGTATCACTAACTGAAAGATTATCAGGAAGATCAGAAATTACTATTGTATCTATCTGTGATATACCGTCATCATCTGTTCTGACAGCGTCGGGATAATTCTTTATATCACGTTCAAAATATGGTATTTCAAGTCTTGTCTGTCCTTGTTTCTTGATATAAAAATTCCTCTTTATTCTGCAAGGCAGTTCCTGGTTTTCAGGAATAATCGTCTGAAAGATCCTGTATGACTCTCCGTCTGACGGTGCTACACCATACTGAACATTGGTAATAGCCGTTGTTATACTGCTTAGTTCTTCGTTAGCTATAAGTGCCGCACCTCTGGAGATCAGCGTTGATACATCATCTGCATATATCGATGCTGTATCAGGGAAACTCTTCTGCATCAGATCTTTTACAAGAGGGAACTTCGAACTGCCGCCAGCAAGAACTATCTTATCAATGCCATCCACACCTTTTTCCGGCTGACACGCTTCAGTAATAACCTTTTGTGTTATTGTTACCGTTCTCATAATATCTTCAAGAATAAACCCGTTAAGTTTTTCACGAGTTATCTCGCAACTATAAATTACCGGTTTGTTTCCCGGAAGCATTAAGTTGATTGTAGCATCGTAACTGTCTTCATCAGACAGTACTTCTTTGGCAATATTAGCTTCCTCAATAATTGCAGTACGGTTCATTATGTAATCCTTCAATGAGATCTCGCAGAAATCTTCATCAAATTCATCAGGATCAAACGGAAGCTCAATTCCATATTCATCAGTAATAAGACTGAAGAAATATTCTGCTATTTTATTTGTCAGTTTATTTCCGCCTAATGTTTTGTCGCCTCCGGTAGCAACTTCCATGAACTTGCCAGAGGATTCAACTATTACTGAAACATCAAATGTACCACCGCCAAAATCATATACGAGAACGCTCTTTCCTTCCTGGCCGCTTTCATTCTTATGAGCAATGGCAGCTGCTGTTGGTTCAGCAGCAAGTTTAACACTTTCAAATCCGGAATTCTTTGCCGCCTTCTTTGTAGCACTTTTTTCAACATCATTGAATTTCGCTGGAACAGTAATTACAACATTACCTATACATCCTTCCTCCGGACCGAATTCTTTTATAAGCTGAATCTGAATAGTTTCAAGAATTTTGGAAAGAAACACACTTGCTATTTTCCAGGCTTTCATCTTTATCAAATCACCGTTTGCTGCTGTAATCTGAATCTTTTCATCAGCCCCCATGAGTGATTTAAAATTAATAACACCGGCCTCAGGCATCTGTCTGTATCTTTTAAGAGCTTTTTCTCCTATTATACATTCATCTTCCGAAAGGAAAAAAACTGCAGAAGGAATTGTTTCCCTTCCTTCGTATCTTAAAGGGCGAAGGAACCCTTTTTTATTTACATATGAAACAACAGTATTAGTTGTACCAAGATCTATGCCAATTTCTTTTCCCAATATAATCACCTCATAATTGCGTTTATGTGCTTAAAGCTTTTTCAGATTTTCAATCAGCTTACCAAATAACTGAAGTTTTTCTGCACACTGTTCATCGTATGATTCCTCTGACTTAAGGAACAGATCATCCCGTCTAGCTTTTATTTCTTTTATAATCTTCATATCATCATCCGGAATCGCAGTATTATGTTCTTTAATGTGTTCTTCAATACTGTTTATCTGAACATTATAAAGATTATTATCAAGAAGGTTAATGATAAACAATCTGTCAGAAACAGATGAACAGTTGAATACTGTATATTTCACTGATTCGCGAAGCTTTATAGTCAGCTTATAAAGTTCTGCTTCTAAATCAAGGAAAGTACCCAGCGTTTTAAGATCATTTTTTGATTTATCAAGGAAGAGATCATCAACTGATGTCATATAATTTCCAAGTAAAGCTATCAGCTGCTCAGGTGTACTTAAATCATCTTCCTTGCTCAACTTCATTCCGGTCTGCTTATAACGTTCTATGATCGAATACAAAAGAACAGGTACACGATTTCTTAAACTACTCCATTTTATAAAGTAACTTGAAATCTGATCCGGTTTAGCTTTTTTAGATTTACAATTGTCTGTAAAAGTTTTGAATTTTTCTGAATCCGGTAAAAAACTTTTAATTTCAGTTTTCCACTCTTCTACAACTGTAATCAGTTTTTCAACAGTATTCCTGTTGTTCTCAAAAAACTC
>JBGUVZ010000222.1:0-3561 GCA_045220685.1 Oscillospiraceae bacterium
TTGTCTGGAAAAGCATATCACTTTAAACACCTCCCTTGAAAGCACTTGTAAAACATGCTAACTGAATTGTTTCTGTCCTGTTTGAAATGGTGCGTTATCATCATAGTCCGATATTGAAGTCACGGGAATCGGTAGCTCTAATCCTATATTCTTATCCCGATAGTTGATCTGCTTTGATACTCCTGCTTTTCCGTAGGCATCAGCCACATAAACCTGGATTGTATTATCTTCCAATGATATAAATGCGTGTCCGAAGCCATGCGGTATGTATGTCGAAAGATTATTATCCGCAGATAATTCATGCATTTCCCACTGTAAGTATGTAGGCGAATCTTCCCTCAGGTCGACCACATAGTCCATTCCTCTGCCTTTTGTTACATAAATAAGCTTATTCATGGGATTATCATTTCCCTGATAATGGATACCGAAAAATGTGCCCTTTAACGGCATATCATATACTCTCAAATCTCTTACTTTTATGCTTATCCCAAGTTTTTGCAATTCATCTTCCTTATACAGATTCCGCATTGAACCGCGGCGGTCGTTTTTTGAATCTGTTTTTAAAAGCATAGCTTTTTCGAATATTGTTTTTACTACCTGCATGATCATCCTTCTTTCTGCAGATTCTCGGTAACATATTTTATCAGTTTTGAAGCGGCGTCTCTTCTGAACGGATATACCCTGTCGATATACTTGTAATATATAAGCATGGACCAGAATACTTCATATCCCCCTGCATCAAATTCATCCTCTGTAGAAAAATACAGCAGGCATCCGTTAGTGTACCCGTTAAGATAAAAGAATTCATTACCCAGTATCTTTTCAGTTTCTAGCGCAAATCCCACCATAAACTCATATGGTCCGCCGCATAAGCACCAGTCACCTATAGAGAAATACTGCATCTCCACATCTTCACTCTGTTCATGTATCCCTTTAGTATTTAATCCGGATACTTTTTCCAACCAGCCGGTATCGATTATACCGCATAATTCTTTGGCATCCTCCGCAACCTTTATGGCTTCTTCAACTGTCGGCACATCTGCTGTAAGCTCTATATATTTTGAATACATATGGATACTGCTGTCATGATGAAGTTCAATATTATCAAACACTTTTGAAACACCGTTAACAATAGCATCTGCCATGTCCGTTAATGCCGTTTTACTTCTGACACATTCTTCCATCCTTACATCAACTGGTGTGTTTTCCGAGCAAAAGTATTTAGGTGCAGTACTACCTGCCGCACCCTGTATCATCATGACCGGGCAATGGTATTTCCTGCTTATGATTTCTCTTGTATCACCGAAATAATCCGGTGAGATCATATTGTTGTCTGCTTTTAATACATTTCCGTGAGCTGTAACCCGCAGAATAATGAGTTTTGGCGTACCTTCATCCTTTTTATCAACTTCACAAACCTTAAGTATTCCCACTCTGTCGTCTGTATCATTTGAGACCGGTCTCCTATTTACCCCGATATGATCTGCAGCATTTATCCAGCCGACATTAACCGGTGTCATTTCCTTTACAGCCTGCAATACAGCACTCTCAATTTTCTCACATATCTCATTATAATACTCCGATTCTATGTCGGCATCAGGGGCCGCATGTGTATGTGAGAAGCAGAGCATAATCTTTTCTTTTGTCACATTAAGGAGTCTGCCTGTTTTATCTCTCAGCTTATCTGAAAGCTCCTTTGTAAATCCGATACTGTCAATCGTGATCAGGCAGCACCTTTCTTCTTTTTCCCACACTGCCGCTTGCGCCATCAGAGGTTTCAGCACCCCTTTTGATTTATTGTCCGCCCTGTAAAACCCGACCAGTTCCATCGGTCCGGCAGGTGTGATATCCACCTCAGCAAATCCTAGTTTTATCATAGCTATTCCTCTGATTGAAATCAAAAAAGCTTTCGGCTTTTAACCCAAGACAAATAATTATGCTCATCATCCAGTTCATAAACAAAATCTTTTTCCGGTTTAGAAGCATCTATTACTCCGATTGCTTCAGTAAGAACTTCCTCTTTTGATTTCCCGGCCACATCAATTTCAACTTCATTGGGTAATAATTCTCGTTTCTTTATAACATAATTGGACCTTTCAACTTATTCGGGAATAAATAATCCACCTTCATTTTCGTTCCTATGTATCATCTGTTGTTTTATCTGATTTATGTCGCTTGAGATTAGGTTAAGGGTTATAAAATCAAAACCTCTAAATAGTATTGGTAATTCTCTTGTCCTTATATCGTCGAAATCTAAAGCTACTATATTTCTTAATCCCTTATCATAAAAGAACTTTATCTGAGCCAGCGTGTTTTCCCAGCACAGTTGTTCCTCGTATACACCAACATCCTCTACATCATCAGGTATGATAAACTCCGGAACCATGTTCTGCTCAATATATACCCCGTTGTAATGCTTATATAATTCTTTTGCAAGTGTTGTCTTACCAACGGCACTTGCACCTATAATAAATATGAAATCCATATTAGTATCCTTCTATCCCGGTATAGCATTTTTATTATGCTCTCAAACTTCTGTCAAATATTGAGACGTTTCAGAGATTGCTTAACGGTTATCTTAAAACAAGTGCCGGATTGGACAAATATTTCTGTATTACCTGGTGATATGATTTCATAAAATCTTCATCTGTCATTTCCGCAATAGCTGTCATCAACTTATTTCCAGCATCCTTTGATGATGCCCCACAATGATAAATTCGTTCATCTTTCGTTCCAAAATCAAGTACTATGAACCTATCATGTGTAGTTCTTCCTGTCATATTAAAATCAAGAGTAATGTTTGGAAACTCTGTATGAAAATCATTATAATCGCTCAGATGTAATCCGGCAAGATTATCACTGAATATAGTAACAGCTACTCCCTGCTTGACACTTCGTAACAGTCTTAACGTCTTTAAATCTATGTAGTTGTCAACTATAAACAAAGTCTTATTCGCCTTACTATATATGTCCATATAGGTTTCATCAGCCTTTGCTGGTTCACCATTCAATATCAAATATTCTTTTCTATCCTTTTCCTTGTTGAAATCAAGTAGAAAAGGTGAAATTTCGGAGTTTTTCACAGTGTTCTGCATCTGAGCAAAAAGTTCATTTAATTTTTCACCATGATCAAGCAACTGGTTCTGTATATTCTGGACAGTCTGTCGTGTATCAGATATCTGCATGGACAAATGCAGATAATCATACTGTGATAAAAGTGCACGATTATCTACAATATAGTCCTTCATTGCTTTAAATGCCTTCACTAAAGAACGGCTTTGACGAATAGCTAACTCTCCTCTAAGAACAGTCATCAATAAATAAACACCTTGTTCCGTGAAGGCGTATGGCATATTAGATCGCCCACCTTTTACCCCCTTTGTTTGGATCGAGGTGAAATTTTTGCACCTCGATAACTCTTCCACTTCACTTTTGGTCAGTTGAAACATAAAATCATCACCTTCAAACCTTTCGGCATTGTTTTTAACCTGTCGATTAAAGTTCTTGGTCTCATAACCGTAAATTTCTGCAAGCTCAAAATCAAGCATAACCTTAACACCA
>JBGUVZ010000223.1:0-2015 GCA_045220685.1 Oscillospiraceae bacterium
TTAAAATAGAATTTTCAATTACTGCTGTTATTTTTCCGAGGATCATCTGTTCTTTTTCATACCATTTCGGATTTCTTGAAGATACAAGAAATAGTTTTTTTCTGAAGTCGGCAGAATAGTATTTTAATCTTAACTGATTATATACTGAACGTACTGTAAATAATTGTTTATTGAATTCCACTTCTTCTCATCACCCCTTCAAGGAGTTCTATATCTTTCTTTGAAAGTTCATTGTTTCTTCGCTGATTTTCCTGAATTGATTTAAGTGAATCATTATAAGCTTGTGTATTAGAATTTATGAGTTCCTTTATCTCATTGAATTCGTCAATCATATCCCTAACCGTCTCGCATAAACGATCATAATTATTACTCATTTTTTTGTTAGCGTTTTCTCCGGAATTGTTAATCGATTTTAATACTTCCTGAATACATCTGTCTGTTTCTTGCTTTTGAGTATCAGCTGTTTCAATAACTTCATTAAGAATTTCTGCAACATAATTAACCTGCTTTGTTAAATCACCAATACTATCCTGATTTTTCTTTACAGCTTCCTGAAGATCTCCCTGCACTCTGGCAAGTGCATCAGCGTTAGCCGCAACAAAATTGTCGCGATACTCATTCATTGAATTATGAAAAAGCTCAGCATTATTCTTTTCCAGCTTATTAAGTTTTTCTGACAGCTCATAAATCTTATCATTCATAAGCATTTCCATGCTTTTCAGATTATAATCTGTCTGATCTTTAAGCTCATCAACAAAAAACTCATGCTGCTTCACCAGTGTTGTCACCTGATGATTAACATTTTCATTATTCTCTGTACACTTACTGATAAATTCATTATTGGAATCGCTCATATTTCTTAATGATGCTGAGAGTTTTTCCAGTTCGTTATTGTTTTCCTTCTGAACTTCTGACAGAGCTTCTCTGTAAAGCTGAGAATTTTTTTCAGTAAAGTCCTTTAAATGCTCTTCCATCTCATGCGACAACAAAGATATTTTCCTATCGAAACATTCCTCCAGACTTCTAGTATACTTTTCAATAACAACTTCAAATTTACTAGCCATTATTTTAGAAAATGAATTAATGTAATTGTTGATATCCAAAGCCTGCTTTTCCATTATCTCTGCATTATACTTTGCTAACTGATCAGCTGACTTTTCCAAAGCTGTATTAAAAGTATCAAGCAGTCTACGTTTATTATCCTCCGTAACCGGATTAACTTCTGATTCATTAGACGGACTGTTTGTATTAGATGAATTAAATGATGAATCTGAAATAATATTTACAATTTTTTTTACTGAACATTTTAAGTCATTAATAGTTTGACTATTCTGTTCATTTAATGCTTTCTGTGTTTCCTGCCACTTATCTGCTCGTTCTTTCTCTGAAGTCGCGATTGCTTTGAGAATATTTACAGTTTCTTTTTTAAATGAACTGATTAACTCATTTAATCCTTCCATCGAATTGTTTTCTTCCATTGATTTATCCTCCAGCGCTATTTTCCGGCATACTTATTCGGAAAATATAGTTTTTCTTTCACTTTGAGTTCTTCTACAATAATATCCGGAACTTTTTGTGTAACAAATGATTCAAGTTTAATTTTAAAATCAACTATACAGTTGCTCACTGACGTACTAACTCCATAATCCATCTCATTTCCATCAAATCCTATTTTCCTGTTACTATTATTTATTATCACCTGCTGAGCCTCTAAGTTTATACGATCAATTATCCTATCCGCATCTTTTTCTATATTCCAAAAACAAAATTCTTCTAAAGAATTCTTATACAATTCTTTGAGATTGTCGCAGAATTTTTTCCAGATACTACTGTTTTTAAGATTGTTCCAATATGATAAATACAAATCACTTGTACGCTTCACATTTTCGTAAGCTGTCATTTTATTATATGACTCCGTTCCAAAATCATTCGAGCTGTGCGGTTGAATTAGCTGAGGTATAATATTCCAGTACCGAAAGATATAATTATTATGTCAAGCGCACGCTAATAATTTC
>JBGUVZ010000224.1:0-18004 GCA_045220685.1 Oscillospiraceae bacterium
CAGCATGCTTAACGCCGTGCTGGATGACAAACTCGAAAACAAATACGACAAGCTACTGGAATACGCTAAAAACTACGAACAGAGCAAAGAATAACGAGAAAAGCACTGTCAGGACAGCTCCGGACAGTGTTTTTTTCTGTAAACAATGCTTTTAGAAATAAAAACAAATGGTGCATACCTCAGTATAGGCATGCACCATTTTTGTTTACAATAATTATTTTCTTTCAGTTGACTGACGGAACACCAGCTTGTGATCAAGGAAGATCCTTCCGCTGTTGTTCTTTCCGGATATGTTTTCGATAACGAGCTTCGCTACCATTTTTCCGATTTCGAAGCAAGGCTGTTCAACTGTCGTAATTGACGGAGTATACATCTCGGCCATGCTGATGTTATCGAAACCGATGACAGAAAAATCACGACCGATCTTAATACCGAATTCCGTGGCTTTCTTGATAAATCCTGCTGCAAGAAGGTCAGAAATTGCGAATACGGCAGTAGGCTTGTTTTCCATACGGTTAAAGTATTCCGCAGCCTTCATTCCGCTTGTGTAGTCATAGGTGTCTCTGAAAAGATAGCGCTCATCAAACTCAAGTCCGCAGTCCTTAAGTGCGCGCATGTAGCCTTCCTCACGTTCAACGGATGAAGGTGCGCGGACTGTTGTTGACACCATTCCTATCCTTTTGTGTCCGATGGACGCAAGATACTTTACTGCGTCATAAGCAGCCTTTTCATTGTCGATCATTACAGTGAGTATGTCCGAACCCTGGCGAGGTTCGCAGCAGAGCGCAATACAGTACTGATCAGCAAGTTCGTTCAGTGTTTTGTCATCGAGCACGGTACCCATGAGGATCGCAGCATCGACTGTTCTGTTTCTGAGCATTCCGAGAAGTCTTTCCTCGTGCGGCGCGTAACTGTTGGTCATGCTCATGAAAACATCGTATCCGTGATTCAGTGCCTCGATCTGCATTCCGTGCAGGATCTCACTATAGTAGGTCTGCTCAGTGGAAGGCACCAGTGCGAGTATTACATTGGTCTCGCGCTTTCTGAGATTTCGTCCCAGAAAATTAGGCTTGTAGTTGAGTTCCTTTATCGCCTTGTTAACCTTTTCAGCAGTTTCAGGCGCAACGACGGAACTGTTATTGAGCACTCTGGAAATAGTCGCAACAGATACTCCTGCGTGCTTAGCAACATCTTTTATCGTAGCTTCCAAATTTTTCTCTCCATTCTTGTATATCTGTACACTTAATGCGAACTTAAACGAACGCAAACAGTGATTGTTCCGAGAAATAAAACGTTTACATTAATCTATTTATCATTATAACAGATTAAACAGAAAATTGCAACTATGCTGTATAAAGCATAGACAAAATCATTCACATATGTTATAATGATTTATCATAAAACATTCAAAAAACGATAGAAAAATCGCTTTAACTATACAACGGGTAAACAATATGAAACACGAAAACATCAAAAAGAAAAACTTTCCGATAACAGTTTTTCTGATCGTTTTAACACTATTTTTCGTGTTTGCCGGATCTTCGCTATGCAATGTCCGTTCCATAGTGTCAGGAGATTCTTCAGATGACATACCTCCCCCTGCCGTGACTTATGATTTCGAAGAAGAAAACGCAGTCGAACCATGGCATTCATTAGTTGGGGATGTAAGGATCCAGCTCGATCAGGAAAACAGCTTTTCCGGAAAATGCTCACTTAAGACTGACGAACGTCAGACCTGCTTTGACGGCCCGGCTGTCGACATAATAGAATATATAACACCTGAAACTGAATACATAGTCTCTTACTCGTTCATGTACAGCGGACCGGAAAACGACTACATCCGTCTTTCAGTAAGAAAAACATACTCGGATGGCAGCACCCGTTTCGACAATCTGAGTTTTGAGAACAATTCAGAACAAAATCAGTGGGCGACAGGCGAAGCAAAGCTGACTGTTCCCGAAGGTGTGGAAAAAGCTGAAATATACTTTGAATCAGGCATCCGCGAAACGACCATCTGGATAGATGACATTTCTGTCACTGAAAACAGTCAGGACAAAACAGCGGACAAAGCGCAGCTCAAACCGGAAGGCACCACTCTGTATGACTTTGAAAATTCCATTGATCCGGGATTCACTCCAATGCGCGACGCCTGCATAAAGCGTTCCGACAGTGCTTCATTCAAGGGAAATTACTCTCTTAAGGTCTGCAGCAGGCATGACAGCCGTGACGGTGTTGCTGTAAATCTTTCTCCTCTGAAGAGAAATGTTCCGTACCGCTGCAGCACACAGATACTGTTTGCTGCAGCGCATCTTGAAAAGGAAGACTTCTCAATTTATCTGCGTTACCACACCAGTGAAACGTCCTACACAGACATAGCTGTAGTTCCGTCTCATGAAACAAGTTCCGGAAGCTGGTCGTCATTCGGAGGCATATTCACCATTCCGCCTGAGGCCATAGACCCTGTACTGTACATCACATCGATAAAGCCAAGAGAAGAATTAACATATAAACACGTTGATTTTTTCATCGACGACTTTATTATAACTGACGAACTTGAAACTGATGCCGACAGGATACGGTCACGGAAACGCATGATAAAAATCATTTCCGCATGTGTTCTGGCAACAGCAGTTATCGCATTTGCGGTCATCATGCTGATCAGCGGACGCAGGCTGCGCCGTAAACTCGACGAAGCGTCAAAAGATTCGATGACTGGCGCATACAACAGAAACGCATATGAACAGCGTATAAAACAGTTAAGTCTGAAACCGGAAAAATGCAAAAAGCTGTTCTTTGCAGTATGTGACGTTAACGGATTAAAATTCTTAAACGACAATTACGGTCACCAGACCGGAGACCAGTGCATAATAAAATGTGCACATCTGCTGCTCGGTGTAATGGAAAAATGCAAGGGAAAAGTCTATCGTACAGGCGGCGACGAATTCGTCTGCATAGCTCCTCAGGAATTTAAGAATGATCTGAGGCAGACTCTTGAAAACGAAGAAAATTCTTTCACGGACTATCCGTTTGCCGTTGCGGCAGGAACTGCAGCATACTCTCCTTACGAAGACGGTGAAAAACCTGATATAAAGGAAATAATTGCCCGCTGCGATTCTGAAATGTACATCGATAAAAAGCGCAAGCAGAACAAAAAAATACAAAATTAAACCAATACGCGAAAACTGCAAAAAAAACAGTTTATTTACGCATCGTTTTCTTTTATTATGTACATAGACATAATCATTAAAAAATGTTATACTATATGAATAGGATTATAGTTATCGCAAAAAATATTTTTTTACGTTCTCTATAATAGATTTGGATCAGCATAAAACATCCGCAAAATGCATCTGCGGTCTGCATATCGGCTGATATTAAATGAATAATTTTTTGTTTATAAATCTGGTTATTATATTTCGATTTTAATAAGGTGGAAAATTGTATGAAACGAACAAGATTATCATTACTTCTGGGGCTTGCATCATCCATTGCTTTAAGCGCAGTAAGCTTTCCTGCAGTCGTAAACGCTGAAGGAGAAGAAGACGCTGCAGCTGTTCCTGTCATTGACACCAGCGGTGAACCTATCTACAGCGATGATTTCGAAGGCGACGTTATCAAGGGGTGGAGTTCTCTCGGCGGTGTTGCTGAAATTGCTCTTGACGCCACGGACGGACATGAAAGCAGTTCAAGCCTTAAGATCACCGGAAGAGAGATCTCATGGCACGGTCCTTCAGTACTTCTTGACAGCTACTTTGAAAACGAAGAAACATATCGTATCACAGGATGGGTAAAAGTAGATCCTAATGTCAAAGAAGAAACTGTTATCAACTGTACTCTCCGTTTCAGCGACTCAGTAAACGTAGATTCATATCTCGGTGTCGCAAACATCGTGGCAGCACCTGGTGAATGGACATACTTCGACGGAACAGTAGAAACTCCTGAAGACCTTTCATCAACGCTTCTTTACTTTGAGTGCCAGCAGAATGCAACTGTCGATTTCAGTATAGACGATATCAAGATCTACGGTAAAGCACCTGAAGGCGCAGCTGAAGATGCAGCTGACAGTTCAAAGAAGGCAGGAGTTGAAAAATACGAATTCGACTTCGAAAGCGGCTTTGAAGAATGGGTAAGCAGAGGCGACACACGTCTTATCAGAACTGATGAACAGCAGAACAACGGCAACTACTCAATGCTTTCAACAAACCGTACAAGATGCTGGAACGGTCCTTCAGTTTCAATCGACGGCATTGCGCGTGATGTGGAATACAACTACGAAGCAAGCGTGCTTTACACAGATAAAAAAGCAGATGATACTCACACATTCCTTCTTGAATGTCAGTACTCATACAACGGTACAGAAAACTACTCACGTATCGCTGACGCAGAAGTAACAAAGGGCGAATGGGCAAGACTCGCTGGTTCATTCACTGTTCCTGAAGGAGCTTCAAACGTAATGCTCTACGTTCAGACAGCAAACCTTCCGGAAGATGCACCGGCTGATTCTGAAACACTTACAGACCTCGTTTCATTCTACGTTGACGATATCAAGGCAGTACGTTCTGACATTGCAAACACTCCTGAAATCATAAACACCATAAAGACAATGGACTCAACAACACTTCTCCTTATCATTGCCGGTGTTATCGGTCTTATCATCCTTCTCGTTGTTATCATAAGAGTTATCTTCGCTGGCTCAGACGATGATGATGATGAATCAAGCGCAAGTGACAAGAGCGAAGGAATCAACGATGTTATGAATTCGCTTGAATCCGAAAACTCAGGAAAGAAAACTCCGGAAGAAAAGAAGGAAAATTCAAAGTCTGAAGTTAAGAAGCCTGCTGAAAAAGCCGCTGACAAGAAGGAAGAAAAGCCTGCAGCAACGGTTTCTGAAAAGAAAGAAGAAAAGCCTGCCGAAACAGTTTCTGAAAAGAAGGAAGAAAAGCCTGTTTTAGAAAAGAAGAAAGAAACAGAAGAAAAGAAACCTGCAGAAGAAAACAAGTCTGAAAACAAAGCTTCCGAAAACAAGAAGCAGACTGAAAACAAGCCTTCATCAAACAACAACAATAACGGCGGCAAAAAGAAGCACAACAAGAAAAAGAACAGCAAGGAAGAAGCACGTGAAAAGGAACTTTTCGGAATTGAAACATTCTCATACGATGATCCTGATGCTGCTACAGCTTCTGACGACGATTCAACTCATAGCCCTGACAGTCCGTTCGACGGCTTCTGATAAACAAAAGCTTGCAACATAATAAATAATATTTACTGATACTGCACAGAGCAAAAACTCTGTGCAGTATTTTATTGACGCAAAGTATACAGTTCTGCCCCCACAAAATAGTCTCAAATGCGACAGTTCTTTGATCCATTCGTGAATTTGTACATACACAGACTTGAATATTATCTGATTCATATATGGACAATATGCACAGAATGTGCTATAATATTAATCAAGATACTAACGGTTTAGAGAAAATCATGGGGTTAGAAGATTTTTTCTAAGGAAATATTTATGAAAGAAGGCGGGGATTATAATGAAAAAGCAGTTCATATCATTCAGCATCATATTCATGATGCTTCTTGCGTGCATTGCACCGTCCGGTTTTGCAGACACCGTTTGTTATGCAGAAGGCGGTGACGCACTGTTCGCAAGCGATTTTGAAGACGGCGTGATAAACGCATGGACACCATTCGGCGGCGGTGGAAAGCTCTCCATAGACACAACTGTAAGTCATTCCGGTGACAACAGTCTGTTTATAACAGAACGCGCCCAGTCCTATCACGGTCCTTCGATTTCTGCAGATTCGATATTCGTACCGAACAAAACATATACTGTCAGTGCATGGATCTACCAGAAAAGTGATTCAATAAAAACTTTTTCATGGACTCTCAAGTATGTTGATTCTCTCGGTTCATCACAGTTCATGCAGCTGGCAGGCGGCGAAATACCTCAGAAAGTATGGACGGAAATAACAGGCACCATCACTATTCCTGAGGACTCGGCAAACTATCTTACCTATTTTGAATGTGCAAACGCAGCAACTGACTTCAACATCGACGATGTAGTCATTATAGGCGACCGAAACGACCGTGAGGAACAGGGTACAAACAAAAAGGGATATCTCTATTCATTCGATTTTGAAAACGGAAACGAACTCTGGGCACCGCGCGGCGACAACAGACTTATACGTACTGATGAATACAGTCACACAGGAACCCATTCCATCTATGTTACAAACAGAAACAGAACATGGAACGGCCCTACAGTTAACATCAACGACGTAAAACGAGGCGTATCTTATTTCTACTCAGCATACATCATGTACACCGGCGACGAGTACGAAGATGTTCACGGGTTCAGAATGGAGATCCAGTATAGTCAGAACGGCGAGACCAAATATCAGCTGATCACAGCAAAGGACGTTCAGAAGGATAAATGGACAAGGATCACAGGTACTTACATTCTTCCTGAAGACGCAGCCGACGCAGCATTCTACCTACAGACCAGAAACATTGAAGAAGGCGAGGAAGTTACTGACAACGATCTCATGTCATTCTATACTGACAGCGTTATCATTTCAGAAACTTCAGTAATACACAGGGAAACAGCAGTCAAGGTTCTTGTCATCCTTTTAGCAGCTACAGCAGCTGCCCTTATCATAAGATCACTTTTCCTCTTAATAGCAAGCAGACAGAGAAAGAAGAAGGAAGTTCTTAAATCTATCGCCAAGGATGCAATGACTCAGTGCTACAACCGAAACGCATATGAAAAGCGCATTGATGAACTTACAAAGGAACCTGAAAAGTGTAAAGATCTCTGGTTTGCACTGTGCGACGTAAACTTCCTTAAGTACATAAACGACAATCTCGGTCATGAAAAAGGTGACGAAGCCATCACAAGATGCGGCAGGCTTCTTATGGACGTAGTCGGCGACAGCGGTGACGTTTACAGAACCGGCGGCGACGAGTTTGTCTGCATCACGACCAGATCCATGCAGGAACAGATACGCGAAGCTCTTGCAAAAGAAGCAGAAGAAGACAAGGGTTATCCTTTCGCAGTTGCATCAGGATTTGCAGCATACAATCCGGAAAAAGACGGCGATACTCCTGATATAAATGCGATAACAGAACGTTCCGACAAGGAAATGTACGCAAACAAGCAGGAGATCAAGGCAAAGAATACTGAGTATTCAAGAAAGTGATCCGTGATCTTCACCGGCTTTTAAAAGACTGCATCTGATAAATTCCCCCTTGTACTCTTTGGCATGGGGGAATTTTTATTGATCGTGTATATTGACGTCAATAATGCAATAATGTTATAATTATAGTATTAAAAAGATTTATTTTTTACAGAAAGATGGGAGGGGAATACATGAAAGCAAAGCTGTTCAGAGTTGTCACATTTCTGTCAGTTCTTATTGTTTTTCTATTATCATCCGTTCCCCTTCCTGTCTTTGCTGCCTCGATATATCCTTCACTCGATCCCGGATGGGTGGAAGTTTATACTGAAGACTTTGACGAAGGTTTCGGAAACTGGTCTCCTTTAGGAGGAGAATCCACCATGGTACCTGATTCGCGTTACAGCAAAAGCGGTTCATTCTCGCTTCTGGTATCAAATCGTCCTGAAACCTGGGCAGGTCCTAGCTTTGACGCTTCGGAAATACTGACTGCCGGAAAGGAATATCATTTTAATGCATTTGTCCGTCAGGACAGTACTACACACAACACCATTACACTGGTAATAAAATATACTCTCAGGGGTTCTGACGAACCGACATATGAACAGATAGCAGCAAGAGACGTTGAAGGTGACGGATGGTATAAGATCGACGGTGTCTACACCATACCGGATGATGCCTCAGGCTTTCTTATTTATTTCGAACACACTGACAAATCAGTTTCTTTCGCAATTGATTCCGTGCTTATCTCAGCACATGAGATCTCAACAGTTACGACCGAAGCCAAGGAATATCAGGAGATAACCTATACTTTCGAAGAAGGCGTGGACAACTGGCACGCATACGCAGACGCACATGTGGAACGTTCATCAAACTTCAGCCACACAGGAAGATATTCACTGTACACCTCGGAACGTACAACACCGATGAGTGTACCTGCCATAAACATTTCATCATTCATAACCCACGGTGTAAGCTATGAATATTCCGCATTCGTTATGTACAACGGGCGCAATTTCAGCAGCGAGCATGAGTTCGTGCTCATGCTAAGTTATATGAATGGCAGCACACAGTACGAGGAAGTTCTTGACAGCAAAACTCTTCAGAAAGGCAACTGGTCAAAGCTGACCGGTGAATTTATACTTCCGGATAATGCGACGGCGGTAAACCTCCTGATAACCACAGGAGACGCCGAGGAATCTGACGGTTATGTCGCCTACTACATAGACGACGTTAATATAATGGACAGCACACTGAAGAATCAGCATGAAATAAGTGCCATCGCATTAAGGATTCTTATTATTATAGGCATTGCATTATTTGTTGCAGTAATGTTTCTTTTAATGCTGAAGAAAATAAATGCATCAAACAACCTGCTTGCCGATGCGGCCACCGACTCAATGACACGGGCACTGAACCGAAACAGCTATGAAATGCAGATGGCGCATCTTGAAAACGTTCCGTCAGACTGCAGAAAGCTGTGGATCACAGTGTGTGACGTAAACTTCCTAAAGCTCATAAACGACAATTACGGACATAGAAAAGGCGACGATGCCATTATAAGATGCGCCGATGTCATACTCTCAGTAATCGGACGAAAAGGCAGAGTTTACAGAACCGGCGGCGATGAATTCGTATGTATGACAAGTTCAGACATTTCGGAAAAGCTGAAGCAGGCAATCACACTGGAGGCTCAGAACTACAAGGGCTATCCGTTCTCGGTGGCTGTCGGCGCATCCTGCTACCTTCCTGATGAAGACGGCTCAGAACCCAAAATCAAGCTTATACTTGAACGAAGCGACAGGGAAATGTACAGGGACAAAGAAAAAATCAAGAAGGAAATGTCCGGAATGATGTAACAATACAAAAAAGGTTATCCGCATCCCTTTCAGGATACGGATAACCTTTTTTTGTTTTCTGTATGTTATGTTCCGGAATTATTCGTTTATCAGAATCCCATTCCGCCGCCCTGTGGCATCATAGGAGCTGCAGGAGCATCTTCCTTGATATCAGCAACGAGACTCTCTGTTGTGAGTACCATTGAAGCAACTGAAGCTGCGTTCTGAAGTGCTGAACGTGTTACCTTAGTAGGGTCAACGATACCTGAAGGGATCATTTCAACATACTGTTCGTTGTAAGCATCGAAGCCGTAGCCAGTCTTGCCTGAGTTTCTGATCTTGTCGATGATTACTGAACCTTCAAGACCTGCGTTGAGAGCGATCTGGCGAACTGGTTCTTCAAGAGCCTTGAGAACGATCTTAGCACCTGTTCTTTCGTCGCCTTCGAGTTCAGGGATGAGCTTTTCAACTGCCGGCATAGCGTTGATGAGAGCTGTACCACCACCTGCTACGATACCTTCTTCAACAGCTGCCTTTGTAGCTGCAAGAGCATCTTCGATTCTGAGCTTCTTTTCCTTCATTTCGATCTCAGTAGCAGCACCTACCTTGATAACAGCTACGCCGCCTGAAAGCTTTGCAACTCTTTCCTGAAGCTTTTCCTTGTCGAAGTCAGATGTTGTTGTTTCGATCTGTGACTTGATCTGCGCAAGTCTTTCCTTAACGTCTTCGCTTGAGCCTGCGCCGTCAACGATGATTGTGTTTTCCTTGCCGATAACAACCTGCTTAGCGCGTCCGAGCTGAGCCATTGTTGTATCCTTGAGTTCGAGACCAAGTTCTTCTGTGATAACTTCGCCGCCTGTGAGAATTGCGATATCCTTGAGCATTTCCTTACGTCTGTCGCCGAAGCCAGGAGCCTTGACACCTACGCATACGAATGTGCCTCTGAGCTTGTTGAGAACGAGAGTTGTAAGAGCTTCACCTTCGATGTCCTCAGCGATGATAACGAGCTTCTTGCCTGCCTGAACGATCTGTTCGAGGAGTGGAAGAATATCCTGGATAGATGAGATCTTCTTGTCTGTGATAAGGATGAGAGCGTCATCGATAACAGCCTTCATCTTGTCTGTATCTGTAACCATGTATGGTGAGATGTAACCACGGTCAAACTGCATACCTTCAACAACTTCGCTGTATGTTTCAGCAGTCTTGCTTTCTTCGATTGTGATAACGCCGTCTGCTGTAACCTTTTCCATAGCTTCAGCGATGAGCTTACCAACGTTTTCATCAGCTGATGAGATAGTAGCAACTCTTGCGATGTCTGCTGAACCTTCGATCTTCTTTGAATTGTCAACGATAGACTTAACAGCAGCGTCAACAGCCTTTGAAATACCCTTTCTTACGATCATAGGGTTAGCACCTGCAGCAACGTTCTTCATACCTTCACGGATGAGAGCCTGTGCAAGAAGTGTAGCTGTCGTTGTACCGTCGCCGGCAGCATCATTTGTCTTTGTAGCAACTTCCTTAACGAGCTGTGCACCCATGTTTTCGAATGCATCTTCGAGCTCGATTTCCTTAGCTATTGTAACACCGTCGTTTGTGATGAGCGGAGCGCCGAACTTCTTGTCGAGAACTACGTTTCTGCCCTTAGGTCCGAGTGTGATCTTTACTGTATCTGCAAGCTTGTTGATACCAGCCTGAAGTGCTTTTCTGGCGTCTTCGCCGTAAATAATATCCTTTGCCATAATTATTACTCCTTTATATCTGTTTTATATTATCTTTCTTAAGGAAACACTGATCAAGTCAGAAATCCGGCTTCGCCGGATTTCTGAGGCGGGGAGACTGCGGGGCTTCGCCCCGTGCCCCACGCTGATTTATGAATAAATCAGCGTTTCATTAATTATTCAACGATAGCGAGAATGTCTTCCTGTCTGAGGATAGTGTATTCAACGCCGTCAACCTTAACTTCTGTTCCTGAGTACTTGCTTGTGAGTACCTTGTCACCAGGCTTAACGTACATTTCTACCTTGTTGCCGTCAACAACTCCGCCAGGACCAACAGCTACTACTTCTGATACCTGTGGCTTTTCCTTTGCTGAACCTGTAAGAATGATTCCGCTCTTTGTTGTTTCCTCTGCTTCAGTAAGTTTAACAACTACTCTGTCTGCAAGTGGTTTGATTGTCATAATATATTTCCTCCTTAAAACTTTTCAGGATAACTGATTATATTTATTAGCACTCCATATCTTTGAGTGCTAATTATATTTTACCAACTTATAATAAAAAATCAAGGGTTTTAAGCGATTTTCCCGAAACTTTGTGGAAGTGCTTTTACTATTCAACAGGTATGCCGATTATTTATGCAATTCATATAAATATCTGTATTCCGTAAAAGTATGTTAAATTTTTATTAATTTTCGTTTAATAATTTGTTCACAATTCAGCTTGTACACATCCGTTTAATATTGTATAATAAATCTATAAGTAAACGGACCCGTTCCCTGTCCCCCACACGGAACGGAACAACAGTATATCGATAAGGAAGCACTGGCCCTTTCAGCGTTCTCCTTATTTCAGACAAAGGAGATGATGCAGAATGTCACTGGGCAAAGTCCTCATTATAGATGACGATAAAAACACCTGCAGTATACTCAAAACCGCTCTTGAAAAAGACGGGAACACTGTAATCTTCGCTCACGACGGCGAAAATGCCATGATAACATTCCGTGCAGTCAAGACTGACTTCATACTACTGGACGTCGCCGTTCCCGGATCTGACGGATGGCAGCTCTGCAAGGAAATAAGAAAAAAATCCTCGGTACCGCTTATAATAATAACATCACGAAGCGATACTTTTGACAAAGTACTTGGTCTGGAGCTCGGCGCTGACGACTATATCACCAAACCGTTCGACATAAAGGAAGTCATGGCAAGAATAAAGGCCGTGCACCGCAGAACAAGCTTTGCAGGACACAGCGACAACAAGGAAGTTTCCCACGACAAGCTTACGGTAAATCTTTCACAGTACGAACTCAAGGTAAACGGCGTCGTAAAGGAAGCACCGCCGAAGGAGCTTGAACTTCTATATTTCTTAGCATCGAATCCGAACAGAGTATACACCCGTGACCAGCTTCTCGACGAAGTCTGGGGTTTTGAATACTACGGTGATTCCAGAACAGTAGACGTACACATTAAAAGACTGCGCGAAAAGCTCGAAGGTACCTCGGACAAATGGTCACTTAAGACCGTCTGGGGCGTAGGCTATAAATTTGAAACAGAAAACGAAGAACCTGCTTAAGGAACATAAAGACAGACAACGAAGGGGCACAAATGGATCAATTTGAAAACAGCATTGCAGCAGACTCCGGCGAAACCAAGGAAACAGTAAGTTCTCCGGAGAATGTTTTTGAAAAGGAACTTCTGATATACGATACAGAAAAGTTCCTCTGTTCCACTGACTATAAAAACAAACTGTGTGAAAAGGAAGAACGCACGCCTAAACCGGCCGCTTTTCTGGCAGCCTGCGCCGTTTTTCTGATACTTGTTTTTGCCGTGTACTGTATCATTGCACAGTCATTCAGACTGAAGGAGGGCTTCTACTCTCCGGGCAGCAGAACCACAGTTATACTTGGTCTCAACGACCGTCCGGACAAGGATGAGGATCTGAAAGACAGTTCAGGAAAATACACATCATCAGGCATATGCCAGGTGGTAGGTCCGTCGGTAGTGGAAGTGCTCATCTACGAAGAAAAACTTTCCACACCTTCCGGATCAGGATCAGGCATCATTCTTTCATCAGACGGATACATCGCAACGAACGCTCATGTAATACAGGCCGGCAAAACTATAAAAGTGGTTCTGTCGGACAAATCAGTATTCAACGCTGAGGTAATAGGATACGATGCCAAAACAGATATCGGCGTTCTGAAGATAGAACCGGGAGACAAAAAGCTCACAGCTGCTGAGTTTGGCAATTCCGACGATGTCATTCAGGGAGAACCGGTAATGGCTATCGGTAATCCGGGCGGACTCCACGGAAGTATTTCCGGCGGCTATGTTTCCGGTATAAACCGAATGATACGTGCTGACTCGACCGGTCACGAAATGAACTGCATACAGACTGATGCAGCGATAAGCCCGGGAAACTCCGGCGGCGCACTGGTAAACATGTACGGTCAGGTAATAGGCATAACCTCATCAAAATATGTAAGCTCGAGCTATGAGGGTCTCGGATTTGCAATTGCGATAAACGATGCCAAGCCGATAATAGAAGAACTGATAGCCCACGGATTTATAAGCGGACGCTTTAAAGTCGGCATAAGTTTCTACGAGATCACAAGCGAACAGTCTGCTGCTTCCGGTCTGCCGGAAGGACTGCTTATCGAGACGCTTGATGAAGAATGTGACATATCCACTTCAGGACTTAAGCCGAAGGACATTATAGTCGAGATCGAAAACATAAGAGTAAACAACTACGACTCCTTCATGGAAGCACTTGAAAAGCGCGGTAAAAAGGCCGGTGACAAGGTCCATGCAAAGGCTGTCCGCGTTGATGAAAACGACTCTTCAAAGAGAGAGACTATTGAATTTGAATTCACTCTTGTTGAAGATACATCTGGTAATTACTAAAATTTTTGCAGTACCGGCGAAGCCGGTACTGCAATTTATTTTTTATTATTCTTTTTCTGCGTTTATCATCTGGTAAAGCTCGCTTTTTTTATATCCTGTTTCCTTCGCGACTTTCTTGCAGGCGTTTATCGTCTTCTCGCCTTCATCGACCATTTTGCGAACCATGTCAAGTGCAAGTTCAATAGTACACTCCGGCTCGTCCGATTCCGGCTTTCCCTCTATAACAAGAACATATTCGCCCTTCGGGGATTTTTCCGAGTAGTATTCTATCGCACCGGACAGGGTTGTGCGGATGACCTCTTCGTATACCTTGGTAAGCTCCCTGCACAGTGAGATACGTCTGTCGCCGAAATATTCAAGCATATCTTCCAGCGTTGACACAAGCTTATGTGGCGCCTCGTAGAATATCATGGTGTTTTTGTTGTCCTTAACTTCTTCAAGATGTTCCATTCGCTGCT
Organism: Oscillospiraceae bacterium; assembly: GCA_045220685.1. Classification (GTDB taxonomy): domain Bacteria; phylum Bacillota; class Clostridia; order Oscillospirales; family Ruminococcaceae; genus HUN007. The sequence continues at coordinate 14,097 of JBGUVZ010000224.1, forward strand.
TGCGGGTAACCGAAAGAAATCCTTCAAATGAAAATCTTGATGTGGAAAGACCTGAAACTGCAAGTGCGGAAACAACTGCGCTCGGTCCCGGAATAACCTTTACCGGCACATCGTTCTCGTAGCACATCTTTACCAGATCTTCGCCCGGATCAGATATGCACGGCATTCCGGCATCGGTCACTATGGCAGCAGTCTCGCCTTCGATCAGTCTTTTTATAATAGTCTCCGCGCATGATCTTGAACTGTGGTCGTGATAGCTCACAAGCGGCTTTTTTATATCGTATCTGTTAAGGAGTTTCAGCGTCACGCGTGTGTCCTCGGCCGCGATAAAATCCACCTCGCCAAGAATATCAAGAGCACGCAGCGTTATGTCTGAAATATTGCCTATCGGTGTTCCAAGTACGTAAAGTGTTCCCGGCATATTATCTCTCCTCACCTGTAAGTCTGTATATTTTCTTCACTTCGTCCGAATATCCGTCTTCTCCCTGCATGTAGAGCTGCGGCGCCACCTTCATGTATGACTTGCCGCCCTTCTTTCCCTCAATGAGAAAGAGCCACGGTGCCTGTTCAGGTGTGTTGCTCACAAAACGCAGAAGTTTAGGTTCGATATCCGCCGCCTTCATGGCGGAAATAACGTCACCGAGTCTTTCCGGTCGGTTGCACATGCACAGTCTGCCGCCGAATTTCAGCAGCTTTGATGCCGCGCGGCACACATCATAAATGTCGCAGAGTATCTCGTGACGGGCTATTCTCTGTGAGGTAAGCGCACTTTCTATTCCGGCATTGGCAGCCTTGTAAGGCGGATTGCACACCACAAGCGAGCACTTTCCGAGGGGAGCACCATCCCAGAGCACCTTAAGGTCAGCACAGACCGGTTCGATGTTCGTAAGTCCGCTTTTTTCGATGCCGAGCTTCAGCTGCTCGATGGCATTTTCCTGTATGTCAACTGCGTAGATCTTTGACGGAGCATTCTCGCGGGACATGATAAGTGAGATTATGCCGCATCCTGTACCAAGTTCGCATACCAGATCATTACGCTTGTATCCGGTAAAATCCGTAAGCAGAAATGCGTCAGTTCCGAAGCGGTGATCTTCACTTGCGCAGACCCACACAGTGTCAGATAATTTTTCAAATGAATATTTTTCGTTCAAATCAGATGTCCTTTCCGTAAGGTATCGTACAGGGTTAATTATACCACAGTTCACGTAATTTGTACATTAATTTTTTGAAATAGCTATTGTAATCGGTGTAATCTTATGATATAATTAAAAATATAAGTCAAAAAATTAGATGTGTTTCCGTAGCTCAGCAGGATAGAGCGACCGCCTCCTAAGCGGTAGGTCGGGTGTTCGAATCACCTCGGGAACGTTACGGCCGCGGTTATTTCAATGCGGCCTTTTTACTAAATCGCTGATTTTTAAGGCAACGCCGTTTTCAGTGTTTGAAAATATTATTCCCGAAGCTGCTGACTTCACCTCATCGCGTGCATTTTCCACGGCATAGGTCTCGTCACAGGCACGGAACAGAGGCAGATCGTTCAGATTATCGCCGAATCCCACTACTCTATCAAACCCGTATTTCTGACGCAGGAACATGACCGCTTTGTACTTTGAAGCATTTGCGGAGCTGACTTCCATATACCAGAAATTCTTATTGTAAACGTCGCAGTAGAAATTGATATGAAGCCCGTTTATTTTCTTTAACAGTTCATAGACCGGTTCCAGCTTTTCTTTGGTATCAGTAACTGAAAAATAAACATTGTTTTTACCGGCGCGTTCCGAAAAATCATCGATTTTAATAAACATCTTACCGTACCTTTCGGTTCTTTCCTCATAGAACCTGCGTGCATTTTCCGAATCAATGTTTTCGTAGCAGGTCTCCAGTTCACCATCGGTAATGGAAAAGAGGAACCCGGAAAGGTGAAAGTTTCTGAGTACACCGGTCATTTCGGCAAATGCTTCGTCCGGTATACTTTCAATTTTAACGTATTCTTTCTTACATATATCATATACGCATACCCCGTTCATAAGGACTACCGGCACATTGATATCCAGTCCGGAGGTTATGGGTACTGCGGTCACGGCTGTACGGGCTGTTGCAAAGCTGAACTTTGCACCGCCTGCAATGGCTTCATTTATGAGCCGGACTGTTTCCGGCATCACCTCTGCCTTTGCGTTAAGCAGAGTTCCGTCAAGGTCGGATATATATAATATTTCTGACATGATATTTACTCCTTTGTTTAAGGTTTTACATTAGATCTGTTTTTACAGACAAGAAAGGAAAACACCTCATGGCTATAGACTCACCAGGATCAAAAAGCGAGATCCTGAAGCTTGCTGCGGAATATCTTGAAAACGATAACCCGGGAAAAGCAATAAAACTGCTTGAAAACACTGAGATCTCCGAAAACGATGCTGAGATCCAGCATATGCTTGCTGTTGCCTACGCCGAAAGAAAATGGGGCAAAAAAGCCATAGCGCAGTACACGAAATGCTTATCCGCTGATAAGATTTCCCCTTCCCTGATACAGGACTATTCAGAGTTTATGCTTGACTCAGGCGAACACGGCGAGCTTAAAAACACACTTCTGGATCTGCTTGAAAAGCACAGTTCAGACAGTGATGCATCAGCAATGTGCATCGCCATGCTTTACTCAATGCTGGGCGACTGCCTGCAGAACAAAACAGAAACTGATCTTACTCCGGATTTCCTTAAGGAATATCTCGAAAAGAATCCTAAGGCCGCCGGAAAGACATTTTTCTCGGCGATAATCAGATATCTCGCCGGAACACCGAACGATATTTCCATCACACCGGTGACCGACAGACTTATAAGAATAATGGCAGATTCGATTCCTTCAGTTATTTCGGACATGACATTCCAGAAGGCTGTTGCTGATTTCGAACTTTCACTTATTCTTTATGCAAACATGGTAGATCCTCTGACCATACTCGGAATGAGAACAGCAAAGCTCAAGTTCGCAGATCCGAAAAGCGACGACACCGATATGCTCAAGTATCTTGTTTTCGATGCAAAGATGACAGTTGTTGATACCATCAGAGTAAAACCGCTTGATCCTTCACGTTTTGCCGCTTCATTCCCGTACATCTGGTCACTCATTTCCGGATTTGTAAACAGCGCACTGAACGCAAAGGACTTAAAGCAGTTCACACGCAGCGCGATCTATTCAGATCTCAGAGGCGCGTCACCAAGACTTACAGAAATCTTCAGAAGCAAGCTTTCACCTGACGGATTCGCAGCTTTAAGCAGCTTCTTAAACTCACCTGTAAAGAACGCAAAGCCGTTCATGGCCAAACGTCCTGTAAACAAAAATCAGGCAGTTTCCTCAAAGATCGCACCAAACTCACCATGTCCATGCGGAAGCGGTAAGAAATACAAAAAGTGCTGCGGTCTTAAATAAAAGCTGATCAATAAATCAGCTTTGGATCCGGGGTGAAGCCCTGCAGTTTTACCCATGCATGTCACTAATTAATAAAAATATAACACTTGTTCGTTTTTACGCGAACAAGTGTTTTTTTGTTCTTATCTTTCGTCGATGCCTGTGTAGGAACGTCTTCCTGCCACTGCCTTGTACGCCGGTCTGATGATCCTTCCGCCTGTGAGCTGTTCCTCCATACGGTGCGCAGCCCATCCGGCCATTCTTGCAACCGCAAACAGCGGAGTAAAGAGATCCTGCGGAATGCCGAGCATGTTGTAAACAAATCCGGAATAAAGGTCAACGTTGGCACAGATAGGCTTGTCGCTTCCCTTGACTTCGCGGAACACTTCCGGTGTAAGACGTTCGATAGCGTCGATAAGCATGAATTCCTTTTCTGCTTCAGTACCTTCAGCAAGTTCGAAAGCCTTTCTCTTGAGGATAACTGCACGTGGATCGGAAAGAGTGTAGA
>JBGUVZ010000225.1:0-8375 GCA_045220685.1 Oscillospiraceae bacterium
ACGCTGAGATCACAGATGAAAAAGCTCTCGACGACGCAGACGTTCAGAGAGACGGAGCTGTTGACCTTGCAGATCTTGCAAGATTGAAACAGTTCATAATGCAGGATAAAATTTTATTAGGGGTATAAGCGAAAAATGAGTAGAAAAGCTGTTGTTTTCATTATTGCACTTGCCGGCATGGCAGTTTGTTCATGCGGCATAGACGAAGAGATCACTGTCAGACCTGGTGACGATGTTCCCGGTCTTATGACATCTGTGTCAGATGAAGCTGCTATAGTTTCATCTTCTGAGACAGAAGCAAGTCAGACCGTAACGGAAGTTTCAGTCAGTGCAACAGAGCCGGAGACCATGCCGGTGACTGTGACTGAAGCGGAAAGTACAAAGGCTGAAGATAAGGGATCGTCGGAAAGCAAAAATGAAAACAGCGGTGGAAACTCATCTTCCGAAAATAAACCGTCAGATAATTCATCGGGTGGTTCATATGCCGGCAGCAATGATTCAGGAAACAGTAATTCCGGCGGACAGAGCAGTAATTCTTCCGAAACTGAGAAGCCGAAGGAAGAGGAATCTCCGTCACCGGAGCCTGAACCTTCACCGGAACCGGAAAGAGAATATGAACCTGCTCCGGTGGTGAATAATGCAGAACTCAAATATGTTGACGGTTTTCTGATAGTAAATAAATCTTATCCGGTACCGCAGGACTACGTTCCTTCCGGCCTTGTACTTGCCTACGGTTCGAGTGAGGAGTATCTTCTTCCGGAAACAAATGAAGCATTCAAGCAGATGCGTATAGATGCGGCAAATGAGGGACTGAACCTCTGGTGCCAGTCCGGATACAGAAGCGTATCTTCACAGGACAGGATATATAACTCTTATGTTTACAGAGACGGAAAAGCTGTAGCTGACACATATTCCGCACGTCCGGGTCATTCTGAACATCACACAGGTCTCTGCTTCGATCTGAATACGATCGACAGCAGCTTCGCCTACACAGCCGAAGGCAAGTGGGTGGCAGAAAACTGCTGGAAGTACGGCCTCATAATCCGCTATCCGCAGAGTAAGGAAGATATCACCGGCTACAAATACGAACCATGGCATCTCCGTTATGTAGGAACAGAACTGGCAAAAACTCTTTACGAAAGCGGCCAGTGCATGGAAGAATATTTCGGACTTACATCCTGCTACAGTGACTGATAAAAAAGATCCGGCTGACGAAAAATCAGCCGGATACAGTTTTTAATCTGCAAAGTATGGTGAACACATAATTGATATAAAGGGAGGATGACCTATACATGAAAAAATCAGGACATACTATAATGACGGCAGCACTTCTTTCAGCTGCGCTGATGATGCAGGGGGAACTTAATCATCTGACTAACGTTTCATATGCTACAGAAGAAACCAATCTTTCACCGTCTGAAAGAATGAATCTTATGGCAGGAGTGTACGGTCCTCCTCCGGCAAAAACCACAGCCCTTTCCGAAACACCTTCTGAAACTACCAAAGTGACTGAAACAACAGAAGTGACCGAACCTTCGGAAACCAGACTGGTTCCTGTTACAGAACCTGAGGAAGAATACACACCTCCGAAGTTCTATATTACTGTTCCGGTTTACGGATGTCCGGTTGCCGGAGATGTCAATAACGATGGCAGAATCAACATTGTTGATTTCACGGTACTTAAAAATATTGTGTCAGGTGAACACTACGAATTAATGGGCGCCGACCTTAACTCTGACGGAAACATCGATGCCGAAGATCTTAAAATGTTCGAACATTTCTTCTTAGGTATTACAAATGATCCGACAGAAAAGGCTGATGTCCCGGAAGAAAAACCGGTAACTACAACAGTTACTGAACAGAAGCCATCACCGGTAACATCTGACTCTTCAACAGAAGCGGTGACAACACCTTATGTCGAACCAACGGTAATGGGAACAGTATACGGCCCGCCGCCGGCTTATTTCAATAATCACTGATAAAAAAAAGAAAAACCATCCGCAGAACATGAGTCACAGCGCTCGTGATTTGCGGATGGTTTGTTGTTTGGTACTGCCTCATAAAAAGGTACTGCCGTCCCGTCGGGACGACAGTGCTATGATAATGCGCCGAAGGCGCACATTTTATATGAAATAATCAAGCTGTCTTTTTTATTTACTAGAACATAGTAAATAATGCCTAAAACAGACTTCTGTTTGATGTATATATTCAATAAAATTGCTATGAGTCACGTAAAACTTATTGTTTTTTCATTATTTTTTTGTATAATATAATTATAGAGGATTTGAATAATAGTTACTTTTGATATTCAAAAGTAGTTTAATATAAAACGTATGGGGATACGTTTGGAAAGCTTAAGGACTGTGGGGATGGTCTGTCGGCTGCAATTTTATATTGGGGTTATACAGGACAATTATTTCACCGCAGGTATTCGATATACTTGCGGTGTTTTTGTTTTATGTCTTTCTAGATAATATTAACTGGGAAATAGTATGAGGTACACAAAATGAAATGTAATTATGGTGTTTATGATGAGAAAATATATGAAATACCTAAGGAGGCTGATGCTCTGGTTACAGAGCAAATGATTATTGAGCAGGTCAGATGTTCATTGGAACAGAACAAACATGAAGTTGTTCGTCCGACTCAAAAAGTTGGTAAGGATGTTTTGCTTCTTTTGTTATATTCCTGTATTCCAGTAGCCTTTCTTATTTTTACACGTATTTTTTCAGAAATATCTTTAAAGGTATTTGTTTGTGCGTGCGTAATATGTTCAGTAGCATATGTTCTGATACTTTTCAAAAGAATACTGCTTACACTTATTATTCTTTATCAGAAATATGCTCCTGAAGATATGCGTGCTTCGTGTCGCTTTGAGCCTTGCTGCTCTGAATATATGAGGATTTCCATTATGAAATATGGGACTTATAAAGGTTTCATTAATGGAATAAAAAGAATTTCACGCTGTCATTACCCTAATGGCGGCATAGATGAACCATAAGGAGGAAAAAGTTATGCAGTATAAAACAGTTGCTATTGAACATCCAAGAAAATGCAAGAAAAATATTGCTGCAGGATTAAATGAAGATTATGAAAAAGTAATTAATAATCTAGCTAGTCAAGGGTGGAAATTGTTAGGGATTCATCCGATTGAAGTGAAACGCAGAAAAAGTTGTTTGGAATTTTTGCTTTTCGGAATCTTACTCGGATACTACAATTATTACCAGGTTGATGTTTTAATCTTTTTTAAAGATTATTAAATCGCTAGTGTTAGAGGTGGTGGCAGTATGTTTATGACCAATTACGATATGGTTTATGGTAAAAAATCTGACGGACCTGTACAGCGATCATATCATGACCCTGTTTATCCTGAAACAATAATGTCTGATACCGAGTCTGATGAACGTAGTATTCGTATAGTTCCTGCTGTGATTGTTGCAATACTACTGTTTTGCGGTGCAATACTCTTGCTTTTGTTAAATTTTGATAATCTTAAGAAGAATTTAGGACAAATGCTTGATAAGATAAAAAATGATGAAGAACAGTCAATATCTGTTGCTTCTCAGAATGATATTACTGATAAGAATAATACAGTTTCAGAAAAGGAAGACGGAGCAGTTGAAAATGTTAATATAAAACTTGAAGAATCAAATCAGTTTGTAGAAGTCGAACCGGGTTCTGAGAGTTCAAGAAAGATCCTTATGAACAATTTACCTGAATTGTACGGTGAATTGAGTTCTGACAAAGGAATAGTGATGGGTAATGCAAGGTTTGATCAAAACTATTTTTCGATTTGCGATATAGATTTTGATGGGGAAGCCGAGTTGCTAGTAAAAATTACGACAGGTTCTATGGCTGCTAATGGTTTGTATATTTATAAAGCAGACAGTTCAGGCCAAGTAATTCAGGAAGGTTCTATGAGCGGAAGTTCTGATTTTTACAATAATGGATATGTAAAAAGTCCATGGAGTCATAATCAGGGATTAGGGACATTATGCCCTTATACTGTTGCGCAGTATGTCAAGTCAGAAGATAAATATACGAATATCTATTCTTTGGATTCATGGGATAAATCTGCAAACCCTATAAGCTTTAACGGTGAAGCTTTTCCGGATGATATTGATGTAAGTTTGACTGGTGTTATTTATTACATAAATAATTTTATTAGTGGTGAAAAAAGCACTTGCGATTATTTGGATTATGTCAAATGGTTTAATTCTTGGAATCAGTGCAGCCCAAAGTTAAATATCAAATTTGAGGCATTTTCAGAGGACAACGTTAGAAAGTACTCTCCTGATTTCAAAAAAACAGAAACACACAGTTATTTAGGAAAAGGTTATGTCGCTACTAATGATGATGATTTGAATCTTAGAAAAGAAGCAGCTACGGACTCTAAAGTGCTTACAACCATACCTAAAAATACGAAACTTGAGTTATACAGTTCAGAAAATTCTGACTGGTATTTCACTACTTATCAGGGTAAGGAAGGATATGTCAGTGCTGACTGGGTGGCTTTTGGTGAACCACCGGCTGTAAAAAAGAGTGAGATTTATGGTCTAAACCCGTATCTTACCGGACAGATATCTTCCGGCGGTAAGACAATAGAAGGGTACACAACAGATTATGTATGCTTTGGAGGAGAACAGACAGTACAATGGATCTGTGAAGACACATGGCATATCACAGCCCAAAGAAGGACGTCTTCATACGGTGTTGACTGGTATGAATGCTGGGATACGGATGACGGTGATTATTATGGATGGATTGATTCAAAATTTTTGAGTTTTTATTCATCTGGTTCTTCAAATAACCAAAGTAACAGCACAAACTCTGTAACAACTCTTAGTCCGTATAGAACAGGCGAGATATCGTCAAACGGGAAGAAAATCGAAGGCTATACAACTGATTATGTATGTAATGGCGGAGCAAAGACTGAACAATGGATTTGCGAAGACACATGGCATATCACAGCCAGAAGAAAAACATCTTCATACGGAGTGGAATGGTATGAATGCTGGGATACAGATGATGGAGACTATTATGGCTGGATTGATGGAAAGTTCCTGTATTTTTATCGCTAAGACAGTCTGAGAGAAGTGATGATTATAATCACTGATCAATAAAAAATAATAATAACAGAAAAACCATCCGCAGAACATGAGTCACAGCGCTCATGATTTGCGGATGGTTTATTGTTTAGAAAAGGTACTGCCGTCCGATGGACGGCACTATTAAGCAACAGTGTTTTTAAAGTGAGATAATATCAGGGATGATCTTATGCATATGTAGCCGGAAGTAATATTAATGCAGTTGCTTGAAATTTATGGGATTTTGTGATACAATAATAGAAAGAAGTGCATTTTATCCGGAGGTGTTTGAGTATGAGTACAAGAGAAATAGTTTGCAATGCAGTTAGCAGAATGAACGATGAACAGGTAGAAGTGATCTATAATATGATAAGAATGATGGCGATAGAGGTAACTGTTCCGGAAAAAACACCTGCTCAGGCAGCATATGATAGAATTGCAGGTCTTCGTAAGCCGGCAACGATAATTACTGATGAAGATGACAAGGAGTTATATCATCGACATCTGGAGGAAAAGTATGAGAATCTTGATTGATACCAATGTTTTGATTGATTATTTAACTGGGCGTATGCCTTATTTTACGCTTGCAGATAATATAATTCATCTGTGTAGTGATGCAAAAATCAAAGGATTTATGGCTGCTCACTCAATTAACGATATGTACTATATTCTTCGAAAAGAATACGATGATACAACTCGAAGGGAAATGCTCAGAAGTCTATTTGATATTCTTGAAGTATCTGGGTTGGATAAGAATATACTTCTGAAAGCACTTGAAAGAAATAATTTTAAGGATTTTGAAGACTGTATACAGGACGAATGTGCTTCTGTATGCAAAGTGGATTTTATTGTTACTCGTAATGTAAAAGATTTTGAGACCAGTACGGTAAAAGCAATCTCACCTGATGAATTTATGGATGAGTATAATAAAACTCTAAGTTGAAGTATATGAGAAAAAATCGATTTGTAATAACCTCCTTAGTTTTTTGTTGGGTAGCAGACCTTAACATTATTATAGCTATGGAGGCTCTTTTTATCTATAGCTGAAGTCATATACTTAGCAGGTGGTTATTTAAAAAGGTACTGCCGTCCCGACGGACGGCAGTACTATGATAATGCGCCGAAGGCGCATCATTTTGCTGACGTATTACCTAAAGAAATAACATTAATATTATACAAATCAGATATTGATTTATGGCCTCTTTTATATTATAATAATGGCTATAGTACCGATAAAGGTGATGAAATTTATCAGTACCGAAAAACAATAGAGATTATTATAAGGGGGCAATTAATATGTTATCATTAATTTTCAGCATTCGTTTCTGGAGCAAAACAGAGGACCGTAAGCGCGGTATAGCGGCAATCGTTGTGTCAGGACTTGCTGCTTTACTCAGTGTATGCCTGTACGGACTTATAGGTCTTATCGATGTGGGTATTTTAGCAGCAAATATAATTGTTTATCTTAAAACAGGTGAAAATAATAATAGTAATAATGATTTTTATTATTGATGATAAAGTAAAATGAAAGCATCCTCAGCTATGGGTATTAAGCCTGTGGCTGAGGATTTTTGTTTGTGCGGACCACGCAAAAATCAGCTGATATTCGCTGTAATTTTTTATTGAATGCAGATGATTTCTGCGTTATAATAATAGAGTACATATTTTGGAGTTTGTCATATAAAATGGTAAATGCCTTATAAAAGCAATCTTCAGAATACGAAGTAGTATTAAGGGACTGAAAAGAGGAAAATGAATGAAAAAGACAAAACAAACGATGCTTACAGCCGCAGTTCTTTCAGCTGCGCTGGCAATGCAGGGAGAACTCAGCTATCTTTCAAATTCTGCATCCGCAGTGACAGAACCGCCGGTACCGGCAGACAGTGACATCAGACTTATGGCGGCCGTTTACGGTCCGCCTCCGGCAAAAACCACAACGGAAGCAGAGATAACCGAGGCCCCGGTAACAACTGCAGCTATAACAGAAATACCGATTATAACAGAACCGCCTGATCCTTTTATATTTATAGAGCCTGTTTCTTTGATGTATGGTCCTATTATGGCAATTGAGGATCCAAATCAGGACGGCAAAGTGAATATTGCCGACTACGTTATACTTAAGGACAAACTGATGCAGGGAAAATCATCTGTTCCGGAATGGTTTGAAGATATTAACCAAGACGGTGAATATGATTCCGAGGACCTTAAGATTCTTGAACACTACTTCTTAGACCGTGCACTTACTTCTTCGGAAGAAAATTCTGCTCAGGTTACGGAACCGGTTTCAGAGGATAGTAATGACGATTAAGTCTGCCATTAAATATTCACTTACCGGATTAGTGCTCTCCGGAGGTTTATGTGCCGGATTATCAGGATGTTCCGGTCTGACTGAAAAGCAGGAAACGATAAATGAAACTGTAATTGAATCTGAAACTGTAAAAGATACTGCAAATGAAACTGCAAAAGAGACTGTAAATGATACTGAAATTCCGTTTGTAACAGGTACAGGAACTTATTCCGATGTGTCGGAGAATGTTACAGAGCCTGTAACAGAAAGCGATATAACAGATTTGGCTGTAACCGCACAAAATACAGCAGATCCGGCTTCAGCTTCGTATATTGATGAATACCTTGGAAAGTTCGGGACAGACCCGGAAGTGATTTCAGATTCGGAGCAGGTTATTACTGTAGATTCCAGCGATGGATCGTGTTATGTTTCAGTCTGTGAAAAAGAAAATGATTCATGGATCTGTTTGTTCAATACTACAGGAGCAGTTGGCAGGAACGGCGTTTCAGCAAACAGTACAGAAGGAGATTACTGTACTCCGGAAGGAGTATTCTATCTGGGCTTTGCATTCGGCACTCAGCCTGTGCAGAATTTAAAAATCGAATACAGAGAGATAAATGAAAACTGCTACTGGGTCGATGATCCGCTGTCGCCGTTGTATAATCAATGGGTCGAAAGCGACGAAATAAACTGGAACAGTGCGGAACATCTGACAGACTATCCGTCGGCTTATAAATATTCAGTTGTGATCAATTATAATATGGACCCCGTGGAAAAATATAAAGGATCAGCGATCTTCCTTCACTGCATGACCGACAGTTACACAGCAGGGTGTGTTGCTGTTCCTGAAAAAGATATGCTTGAAATTCTGAAATGGCTTGACAGTTCAAAAAATCCGGTAATCATTATTCACTGATTACCGGATTTTTTCTGCAGATGCTATATGTTTTCCGCTGCTCCCAAAAAGATATCAGGCATCGCGATGCTTTTACAATCAAACA
>JBGUVZ010000226.1:0-5196 GCA_045220685.1 Oscillospiraceae bacterium
AGCGCAAAAAGCCCAGCCATGGAATAACCCGCGATATAAAATGCAGAAGGATCAAGACCATACGTTTTAACTGTTTCCGGAATGATCTCTTTTGTAAGTCTTTCCAGATAAAGAACGGCCCCGCCTTCGAAATCAGGTTCGCCCTTAAATACTGCTTTTGCATCCCACGGGGCGAGTTCCTTATTCCATTCGGAACACATTACGGCAAGCATGGAATATGAGCTGATCCCCATCTGATCCAGAGAGTCAACCACATGTTTCCATTCATCTCCAAAAGAATTCAAGACGATCAGAGGTGAAGACGGAGTTCCTTTCTGAACGAACACTGTCTGATCACTCATAAGATCTTCCTTATCATCTTCTCGTCGCAGTCGAAATGTTTTTCTATCTGCCTGACTATCTTTGCAAAAGACTCTGCGGGTGTCTCCTTATATCTGCCCGTTACGAACTTATAACCCCACAGATATTCAGGCGGAGTCATTACCGCAACTGACCAGCCGTATTCCTCACCCTTCTTGTTGAGTCTCGGTTTGAAATCCCTGACCGTCAGATATGTCTGCATCTGAAGCTTCGAAAGGACTCCCTCGAAGTTCTTCTCTCCGCCTTTGCCAAAGCCCGCCTTTTCCTTCATCTCATGCGTGTAAAGAGAAGCCGCGCATCCGTTCTTCTCAAGGTCAGCAACCTTAACATCCCACATGTCCGTATCTTCCGGCACGAAAAGATCCATCAGCAGTTTCTCGCGGTATCCCGCTTTAGCGTCCTGATAGAGCGCATCAAAATCGTAACCGTCACGTCGGTAATTGGCAAAATACGGAAACCATTTCTTCGAAATGAAACCTGCCTTGTTTCCGTAGAACTTGCCGTATGCGACTTTACCCGTGCGTGCAAGTATCCCTCTCCATTCCCATGGATCGATGTTGCCGTCGCCGCACCACCAGCAGGATGGAGATGTCATGTTCTCAACGGAAAACCCCGGGATGGCATTCCCGAACAAAGGCAGAAAACCGACTTCCTCGATCACATCCAGGAGCTCATCGCTGCTGTGGAGGCAGCCCTCGTCATCCCAGTCAAGGCCGTCCATATACCATTCACCGTTGATAACTTCCATATGAACAAGGTACTCCTAAATGCAATAAGGCAGATTCAGTTACCTTTTCATTTTAGCACGCTTCGCTGTCCTCTTTGTTCAGAAGATCGAGTATCACAAAAAGAAGTTCCTTCCTCATGGCGAGTGCCTCGGAGTTGGGATTGATCACCAGCCCCGCAACTTCTCCGTCGTCGAATGCAAGTTCGATGATCGTTCTTATCGGAACATCCTCAACGACATTGGTATCTTCAAGTCCATCAAGTTCATCAGTATCAGTAAAGAGCGGGAACCACTTCTCCCCGTCAACTTCAATAATGCAGCTCCTTCTCTCCCTGTTTTCTTCTTCAGGGAAAACATCTTCAAGTTCAACATCAGGCGGAACACCCCAGACAATGTCAGTGGAATTCATCATGGGAGTCGGTGCAGTACCGTCGTCTTTAATACGGCAAAGGATCTGCGCGATGAGCAGGAACATCTCTTCAGGTTCTTCCGATTTGATGAATTTCTGTGCAGCTTCCTTGATGTAAGTGTTGTTCAATTCTTCATCCAATGTCTTCATAACTGTCTCCTTTCTGTTGAAAATTGATCCCGCCGATCTGTACGACGGGATCAAACGGAGGTGATGTGCAAGCCATTAATAAGTATCAGCGTCAAACTTGGTCGGGTTATGGAGGCCGTACTCTTTATGGTAGTTTCAGTATATCAGGCGGGCGGTGAAGGTATGACCGATTAATCGGACAGATTATGAGGACAATTTTCCTGCATCGGGAGCCTTAAAATGAACGTCAGCAATCCTGCGTATATCTGCAGTCAGGATAACTTGCGCACCCCAAGAATTCACCGAATTTTCCGTTGCGTTTTTTCAGCAGATTTCCGCAGCGCGGGCACGTTTTCACCTGCTTTGCCGCTTCAGAAGGGTTCTCGGCTTCCTTTGCGAGCATGTCATATACCCTCTTGTTTATGTGGCAGTCTGCAAGCGCACGGTGAGCACCATCGTATGAGATGTCATAGTGATAAGCCAGTGATTCCAGAGAGCAGCTTTCGAGCTCGGGGAGATATCTTCTGGCAACATCCAGTGTATCCAATATCTTGTTGGTAATGTTCTTTCCGAAACAGTTTAACGACTCGCGCTGAATGAATCTCAGATCGAATCTTCTGATGTTATGACCTGCCAGAATGCTGTTTCCTGCAAATTTAAGGAAGTCTTTCAGAGCTTCATTTATCGAAGGAGAATCTTTTACCATGTCATCCGTGATCCCGTTTACGCTGCTGGCATAGAACGGAATGTGGATCCCGGGGTTAACGAGTGTGGAGAATTCTTCAACTATCTCTTTGCCTGATACCTTTATGGCAGAGATCTCTATTATCCTGTCATTTTCGGTATCAAGGCCTGTGGTCTCAAGGTCTAAAAGGACATAGTCATCGATTATCAGGCAGTTATTCATATACTCTTTTTTCAGCGGATCTTTTTTTATAACAGACTATTTTTATCACTTAAAACTTCAAAAGTACAGCAGACCGTTCCCGGCAATGATATGCATATCGTACAGATTCCCATAAAAAAAACAGCCGGTCTTAATACACCGGTTGTGAAAATACATCAAACAGACATGTCAAACAGAATATACGTGAGGGTTGAACTCTATCTGTTTTCTGGTCGTTTCAGTTGTTGTTTCAGTGGTATTTGCCACACTGCTGACGGGTATCTTTTCACCGGCACTGCATCCGCACAATATCATTGATGCAGCCAGGATCAAACCTATTATCTTTTTAGATCTCATAATGAAATCCTCCCATCGCGAGATTATAGCAAAGGGATTCCATTTTTGTTTTGATGAATTCGGCAATACTATGGTAAGTAACCGGACAAACAAAAGGGCATCGCGATCTGATCGGGATGCCCTTTATATGTTGTTTTAAAAATCCGGGATTATCTGAACATGATCATCCTGACAGTCTTCTTCTGGTTACGCTTTCCAATGCCCATCAGCTTCTTGAAGTGCTCAATGTTCTTCTTAACACTCATTCTCCTCTTTGCAATATGCTTCTGGTGTGCAGCCTTCTTTTCAGCTCTCTTCTTTTCAGCTCTCTTCTTTTCTGCATCTCTCTTTGCCTGAATCTTTTTCTCAAAAGCTCTTCTTGCAGCAATCTTCTTTTCGTTAGCGGCCTTTGATTCAGCAGCCTTCTTTGCTGCTGCCTTCTTTGCTGCTGCAGTTTTCTCTGCAGCGGTTCTGCCTGCTGCCTTCTGAGCCTTCTGCTGAGCTGCCTTCTTGCCTGCTGCTTCCTTTGCTGCGTTCTGAGCATCCTCAGCAGCCTTGTTCATGTTCTTTCTTGCATCAGCGTTTCTCTGAGCTGCAACCTTCTGTGCAGAAACTCTCTTAGCTTCAGCGATCTTCTCGTTCATGTTCTTGTACTTGGCTGCATTCTTTTCAGCTTCAGCTCTTGCTGCCTTTACGATAAGGAGTCTTTCATTGTCAACGGTTGACTTTTTAGCTGTCTTCTTGGAAGTTGACTTTGTTGTTTTCTTTGTTGTCTTATAAGCAGTCTTCTTTGTTGCCTTCTTGCCGGGATTCTGAGCTGTCTTTCCGGGAGCTGCTTCAGTTTCAGGTGCATTGAAGTTTTCTGCGTCTGCTTCGTTCTCAGCGATCTTTTCAGCAACATCGAAATCATCTTTGATGATCTGCTCAGCAGGTGACTCTGTTGCTTCAGCTGTTGTCTCGATTGCTGTTGTAGCGGTTGCAGGAACCGTCTGCTGCTTCTGGGCAGCACAACCGGTTGCAACAGTTGTTGCAAGTACAGCGCTTGTTGCTAAAAGGATCCAAAATTTCTTGTTCATTGTTTTGCCCTCCATTAGGTTTGTTGTTTTTGTTTGATGGCTTGATTTAACCATCTGAAAAGCGCTAAAACAACGGACAATGTCGGGCGTTTGTGATGATTAAGCAACAGTCGGGAAGCGCCGTGTTGATTATCGTAAAAAAACCGGAGTTTTCTCCGGTTGTTTTTCTGAAATTACCTGTTCATGCCAACTATGACTTAAGTCCCATCTTATTGAGGAAGTATTCACTGAAACCAGTGTTCTCACCCGGACCGCAATAACTCGTATATCTGATCACGCAGTTATCTTTCAGATAGAACGCTCTGAATATGGGCCGCGCACTCTTTTCATAACGTTCAAAAATGTAGGACATTCCTTTATCCTCCCCATGGGAAACTCCATCATTAAGGATCAAGGTCTCTTTGCATTTTTCATATATTTCCCTTGCATCTTTCTTTTCCTTAAAATTTACCACAGCACACTGACTTCGGTTAACATCAGTCTCTCCGTTTTCGTAAACAACTATGAAAACGTATTTTTCAATTTCTTTTTGGGGCAGGCTGTTACTGCTGTTAAATGTTTCTTCATACGCCGTGGCAGCCAATTCTTTTTCCACGGCTAAAAACGCCGACTTTTTAGCAGACGTATTTGTCACGACCTTAAACAGTTCTCCCAGATCGGCAACCTCTTCGATGCCATACTCTTTCGCTGCTTTAACGGCCGAGTCAGCCATGTTGTTTGAAGATGAACACCCCGCCATGCATATGACAAGCACAATGATGATCATCCCGGAAATAAGTTTTCTTATCTTGTTCACAGCTGCTCCTCCTGATAAGCCATTTGGGTTACGACAATTATACATTAGAAAAAATACACATAGAAAATGCCCGAAGCAAAAGCTCCGGGCATCTCTTATAACTTATTGTTATTTTTTTATCACTTCTTGTGAGCGATAGCTGCCTGTGCTGCTGCAAGACGAGCGATCGGTACACGGAAAGGTGAGCAGGATACATAGTCGAGGCCGATCTCATCGCAGAACTCTACTGATGTCGGATCGCCGCCGTGCTCGCCGCAGATACCGAGGTGGAGGTCAGGGCGTACTGCCTTACCGTTCTCGATAGCCATCTTCATGAGCTTACCAACGCCGTTCTGGTCGAGACGTGCGAACGGATCAGACTCGAAGATCTTGGACTCATAGTAAGCTGTAAGGAACTTGCCTGCGTCGTCTCTTGAGAAACCGAATGTCATCTGTGTAAGGTCGTTTGTACCGAAGCAGAAGAACTCAGCTTCCTTA
>JBGUVZ010000227.1:0-2880 GCA_045220685.1 Oscillospiraceae bacterium
GAGAACAAACATGCTCACAGAAATGTTCAAGGATGATTTCGAGAACATGGCTGTTGAATGGGCAGATTCCTACGGCATCACATTCAACGATGCTTCAGTTAAGAGATACGATCCTTTCAACATCAAGTATGACTGATATCCGGGTCGGTAATTGAATACAAATTTCAGAGACAGTCCGCGCGGCTGTCTCTTTTTTTGTATGCATACACATATTCTTTTTTGTAATATCAAATAAAAAGCTATTGAAAAAAACTTTGAAAATTGTTATAATATAGTTTATATAAAAGAAATTATGTTAAAGGAAATTATGATTACAATTACAGAAAAACAGGTGAATTAAATGAACGAAAAAATACAGATGCTTAAGGATAATATTGAAAAGTCGATCGTCGGCAAGGAAGACGTTATTTTAAAGGTGATAGCCGCACTTCTTTGTGAAGGCCATATTCTTATAGAGGACGTGCCGGGCGTTGGCAAGACCCAGCTTATTTCATCCCTTGCCAGATCGCTTGACGGAAAGTTCAACCGTGTACAGATGACTCCGGACATTATGCCGTCCGATATAATCGGATTTTCCATGATAAATCAGAAAACAGGCGAACTTGAATACAGATCCGGTGCGGCCATGTGCAATTTTCTTCTGGCCGATGAAATAAACCGTGCTTCTCCGAAATCACAGTCAAGTCTTCTTGAGGTAATGGAGGAAGGACAGATAAGTCTTGACGGAAAGACACATGATCTTCCGAAGCCTTGCATGGTAATGGCCACCCAGAACCCGGTCGAGACCTACGGAACATACCATCTTCCTGAAGCACAGATGGATCGCTTTTTCATGAAGATCAGCATGGGCTATCCTACTGAAGAGGAAGAGATAAAGATAATTGAAAGAACGGAATTCGGAAATCCTGTTGAGAATGTTGTACGTGCCGTTATCTCGCTTGAAGATGTGACGGAACTTCAGGAACAGGTGAAGAATGTCCGTGTAATACCGTCAGTTAAGAAGTACATAACCGATATTGTTCGTTCCACACGTGACAGCGAGATGGTCACTCTCGGAGTCAGCCCGCGAGGAAGCATAACTCTTTACAAGGCTTCCAAGGCTATCGCTTTCATTAACGGAAGAGATTACGTTACACCTGATGATGTCAAGTATATCGCTGAGTGTGTTCTTTCACTCAGAGTCATTCTTTCCGTAAAGGGAAGAACAAAGTATGGTACATCGGAAGGCTTCATAAGGAGGATACTGGAAGTGACCCCTGTTCCGGCCGATGCCGTGAACTGACGGGCGGAGGTGACGCTTCTTTATGAAAGCAGTATTTTCATATATCGTAGTTCTGTTGTCAGCTGCCGCTTACATGGTCCTTTTCGACCGTAATGCCGGCGGTATAATGACAGTTTTCCTTATTGTCGTACCGCTTGTTTCAGTATTTCTCACACTGTTTTCAAGGAAAAAGGTGAAGCTTAGTATTGAAAGCGACGATGATCTGGTCCGCAAGAACAAAGAGTGTACTATAAAGGTTCGTGTTACAAAAAACACGATAGTTCCGCTGCCGGTCATCAGCTTTGAATTCAGGGCAACAGAACATTTCAGAAAGCCTGATTACGACGTTTACAGGTTTTCAATGTCCGAAAACAGAAATCTTGACTTCGACATTAAAGTTTTCCCGGAGATATGCGGAAAAGCTTCGGTAAAGATAGGGCATATGTACATAACTGACTATCTCGGAATTTTCCGTTTTAAAATGCCTTTTCCGCAGATCGAGCATGAAATAGATATCATTCCTGAAATACATGAGATAACGGACTGTTCCGAGATTCTCAGAAGCATTTCAGATACACTTCCTGACAATGACGATGACGAAACTGAAACAGCTGCAGTATACGGCAGAGCGGCATTTCCGGGATACGGATACAGAAACTATGTTCCGGGTGATTCACTGAAAAAAGTAAACTGGAAACTCTCATCCAAGAAAAATGAACTCTATGTCCGTATGGATGAAAGCGCAGGCATCACGCTTCCTAAGGTTATTCTTGATCTCAGCACTCCGGAAAAAGGAAACGGAAAGCATCATGAAATCTCAGATATCGGCCAGATAACTGAAGGCGCTCTGTCGATCCTCGACATGTGTGTAAGAAACGGTATCGAGTGTACCTTTATATGTCCGGGACGTGATGAGGTCATTTCCGAAGATGTCGTTTCCCGTGAAGATATCGAAAGGATCGCCTGCGAAATAATAAAGCATCTTGATACCGGAAACAGACTTCCTGATTTAAGTTCTGCTCCCGGATCCAAGTCTTCCGACATGAATATCGTATGTACGCTTGGCATTTATGACAGGCTGGCAGAGGAGGCAGGAAACTCCGTACTGGCTGGAAATCATGTCAAGTTCGTTATTCCGGAAAACCTTTATAAAGATGACAGCATACCGGTGCCGGAGCTGTGGCTTCTTGAAGAAGACTGGCAGCTTTCAAGGACTGTCTGACGGAGGTGGGCAAATGATAAGATTTTACAGGGAAGGCGTACTTAAAAACATTGTCCCTCTCATTCTCTGCGTTTCGATCGTAACAAGCTGTATGTATGTCTACAGCAAGGATTATCTTGCTGTTCTTACGCTTATTACAGTTATCATACAGGCTACGGTATTTTCGTTCTACACATATATTTCAGGCAAATCCATGATACTGAGGTTCATTTCCATTCTCGGTTCATTTTTTGCCATCGGTGCTCTTGTGAGCATAGCGATCAAGACCGGAAATAACCAGAGCACAGTTGATTATTTCGTATGGTTCCTGTCGCCTCAGTCACTTGTTGAGTTTTCTGCGGCTTATGTTGCGGCGACATTCATCATAATCAATTTCTTTATTGCATCAACAGTATAT
>JBGUVZ010000228.1:0-4059 GCA_045220685.1 Oscillospiraceae bacterium
AAGCAAAGGTCCTACACCAGGAATTAATTTCACCAATGAACCAGCAATGGATTTTCCAACAGTTGTAATTATTACGTTACTAACAAGAGTTTTAGATATAGTTTTATAATTGTCCATACCATAAATTGATATAATTCGAGTGACCATCACTAATTGATCTGGAACCAACAGAGCCGCATCTGCAAATGGAAGTGGAGTAGCACCAATCGCAGCGGCAGCAGCAGAGCAAGCTACTACGCACTTAGATGCCTGTACTCTTTTACTGTCTATGTTCGTCATTTGAGATGAAACAAATGCGTTTTTATAGTCATCTGTATCAAGACTATTAACCGACCATTCCATTAAATCGTTAATTTCCAATGGTAAGTTTTCATCTGTTGATACTTCAAATACTGGCAAATTAGGAGAAATGTTAGCATGTAAAAGATCTTTAAACAAAATTGCAGTTCTAGCATCTTCATAATCCTCATCACACTTTGTTAGAACCACAGCTACTCTTCCACGAATTCCAGATGACTGATCACACAATTTTTTTATCATTTCAATATCAAATGGCTGAATTTTATTTGATGCAACAGATATGCAAAACCATACTATATGAATTTTTTCCTTAGAATTATTCTTTTTAGTATTTATCATATTAGTTACTTCATTCAGATAAGAACTGAAATTATCTGAATGGCCATCTGATTTCAATTCATATCCCTTACTATCAATCAAATTTACTCTCATGCCATTGTCTTTACCATAATAATATGTAAAATCTTCTGTACCTCTGGAAATACTATTTTCCTTAGCAAGATGTTTTCCGAATACTCTATTTATCAAAGCACTTTTTCCCACACCTGTGACACCAAGAAGCATTATATTTGGAAAATAATCAGATCTCTGAAATTTCTCCCATTCTCGCTTAACTGTATTCATGTAATCGCTCATAATTATCCTCCATTCTCAATTAGCACCATTCCATTAAATCAATGAAAAATGTACTCTATATCAATTCTGTTTCTCTCCCAGCTGGTAATACTGATCGTCCTTTATAGATTTATGATGCTTTCTCCAAATACCTCTTTTTTCAAGCAATTTGGTTACTTTGTGCATTTCAGGAAAATCCGCCCCAGTGTGTCCGCCGCAACCACCAAAAGTTCTCACTAAACAAGTAGTTACACCAACTTTATTACCCGCTTGAACATCTTTGGTTATATCATTACCAACATGTGCCATTCGTTCGTATGACAATTCTTTTCCTAAGCCTTGCGCAATATATTGTCTGATAATACGATCAAAGCCAAATATATGTGGTTTATTTCCTTCACCCATTGAATAAAAAACAGATAATTCTTCAGCTACTCTTTTCACTTTATTAGGGTTACCATTACTAAACAAAGCTAACTGAAAACCCATTTCACGTAATTTCAAAAACTGATTCTTTATTTCTTCTGACGGTTTCTTATGTCCTTTAGGAAGAATAGTCTCGTTAATATCAAACGTTATAACTTTTATTCCAGACATTTTAAGTTTCTGATAATCAATTTTGAATACATCTTTCTGATAAACATCGGGGACAAAAGTTTCAGTAAGTTCCCGATTACTCATTTTTGAAAAGTCATCTGAAACATATCTAGAATCTATCTTCCATGCCCAGTCAATTATATCTTGAATCTGTACCCAAAGTTCTTCGAATTCTGATGTATCAAATTTTGCATAAACAAGAAGATCTTTTAAAACATCATCAACGAGTTCATGTCTTAAATGATCATCTCCTGTTTTTTCATCCAGTTTAATAACATGTTTAAGATAATCACGTACTCTTTGCTGAACTTCTTTTCTGTCTTTATCGCTATCCGTTTTGTAAAACTTATTTGCGCTTTCTTTAATTTGATCATATAAGCCATCACAATGATTGATGAGTATATTTTCAATCATAATCCACGCTTCAGAAAATCTATGATGTCCGTGCTTCATTATATAATGACAACGATCCCATATATCATCTGCAATTTTTTCGCTAATTTTACTTTGCCTTTTTAGAAATTTTTTAATCTCTTTTTCAACAACATGTCTATCGCTTTTGTGTTCTCCCCTGATATAAAAACTTTCAACCAGATTCTTTATTGTTATTATTTCATCATTAGGACTTATCATAATTCTCCCCTTTTCTTAGAAAACACTGAATACATTAAAAATCTAAAACTTTAAAGTATTTTTTCACCAGCTAAAAAAATCTTTTACTTCTGTTTCTCTCCAAGCTGATAATACTGATCATCATTTATGCGTTCATGATGCTTTCTCCAAATACCTCTTTTTTCAAGTTCTTTAGTAACACGATGAGCTTCCTTATAAAATAGTCTCGAACAACCAAAAGAACCACCAAACGTTCTTACCATACAAGTAGTTACTCCTGCTCTGTTACCAGCCTGAATATCCTTCGTTATATCATTACCAACATGTGCAATCTGATTAACTGATAATTCCGTTCCTAAATTTTTAGCCACATACTGCTGAATAATACGATCAAAGCCGAATGTATGTGGTTTACCACCGTGTCCCAACGAATAAAAAGCACATAGATCTTTTTCAACGGATTTAACTCTTGGAGGTTCTGCATTGCTGAAAAGCGCCGTCTGAAATCCCATATCACGTAATTTCAAAAACAGGTTCTTTGTTTCCGAAGATGGTGTCCAGATACCTGCAAACCCAATAGTAGCATCAATATCAAATGTTATAACTTTTATTCCTGCTTCTTTTAACTTCTCGTAATCAATACGATAGACATTTTTCTGATAAACATCAGGAACGAATGTATCTATAAGCTCCTGATCACTCATTCTCGAATAATCCTTAGAAACATATTCGGATTCAACTGTCCACGCCCAGTTGATTATATCTTCTATTTGATTCCATAAATCTTCAAATTCTGTGAAATTACGTCTATCGTATTTAAGAAGATCATGAATATCATCATCAACAATTTCATGTCTTAAATGATCACTACCCGTTTTTTCATCAAGTTTCACAACATGTTTCAGATAATCACGAACTCTTTCCTGAGCCTCATGTCTGTCTGAATCACTATTTGTTCTGAAAAAACTTTTAACGCTTTCTTTGATCTGATCATATAAACCACTTTCGTATTCTGTGAGAAGCTTTTCAATCATAGGCCATGCCTCATCAAAAGTATGATGACCGTGTTTCATAATATAATGACAGCGTTCACGAATATCATCTACATTTTTATCGCTGATTTCACTCTGCCTTTCAAGAAAATGCTTAATCTCATCTTCAGCATCATGCCTATCGCTTTTATGCTCTCCTTTAAGGTAAAAGCGTTCAACCAGACTCTTTATTACTTTAATTTCTTCGTTCAGACTTATCATAAATATACCCCTTTTCATATTAATCTCCGTTTACTATATGCAACAAAAACACCGCAAGCATATACTTATACCTGCGGTGTACAAATCAATCTTATAACCCCATTAACAGCCAGATGACCAATCCCCACAAGTCTCTATAGCTTAAGCGATACATGTTTTCATGCATTCGAAAAAAATAAGTCTCATACAACTTATTTCTATATCTAAGTATACTAAATAAAATAAAAAAATACAAGCATTTTATGATATTTTTGTGAATATTAACAATCTGTTCATATTCAATTTGGAAGCCTTCAAGAATTGAATTTTACTAATCCTACACATTCACATTTTCAAATACAAAGCAACCCTGAAAATTACAAACTGAGATATTACCAGTTAATAAACCCATCTGTCTATGAACTTTTACAAATCCCCTTCTGCTTCTCCCCAATCTGATAATACTGATCCCCATCAGAATCAATATGATGCTTTCTCCAGAGATCATTCTTTTCCAGTATATTCCCTACATCATGCTCCTGTGACTCATACACCTTGCCCCATTTTCCTTTTCGGCGAACAAGGCAGGTCGTTATTCCCGCTCGGTTTCCTCCATAGATATCATTAACAATACTGTTCCCCACATGAGCCATCTTATCAGGTGTGATCTTATAACGCTTCAGCGTCTCCTCAAAACATAACG
>JBGUVZ010000229.1:0-5848 GCA_045220685.1 Oscillospiraceae bacterium
CCGATGTCAATTCTGTTGTTTTTGTCAATAATAAGGGTGGCAGGTCGAAAGGTGTTGCTATTAGATTTGTTGGAGACTATATCGAAAACGATGAAGTTATAATATACAATGTAACTTTTGAAAGCGATTACGGCAGTGACAAGCGTAAAAGAGTCCCTGTCACGCTTGAAAAAAGAATTGATGAAAAAGGAAATCACATTCTTTGGTGGGAAGATAAAAACTTTCAGATTCCACCTGCTGTAAACCCTGATCTTCCATTTTCAAGGCTGGAACGTCTGGAATTTGAGAAGGCATTTGGAGTTCGTTTTTATGTCAAGGGTGATCCGAATAAATTCCGGGATGTTGAGGTTCATATTATACCTCTGGAGAATCCACAAAATGGTTTTGCATATTGGAATGTCCAAAAACGTCCACGAAGGTAATAAAAGATACACGGATTATAATATTACTTTATATCTGATTTAATCATAGGTGATGAGTTTTGAATAAAAATCTAGATCTGTTCCTCAGCTTTATGAAGATCGGAGCATTTACTTTCGGCGGAGGATATGCAATGATACCGCTGATACAGCGTGAGGTATGCACGAATAAAAAGTGGATGGATGAAAAGGAGATAAGTGATATTGTTACTATTTCGGAATCCACACCGGGTCCGATTGCTATAAATGCAGCTACATTTGTAGGTTATCGTACCAACGGTTTTATCGGTGCCTGTGCTGCAACCATTGGAGTTGTTCTGCCTTCGTTTCTTATCATATCTCTGATTTCTTTTATTCTGAATGAATTTAAAAGTTTCAGGGCTGTCGGCTATGCATTCATGGGAATACGCGCAGCAGTTCTTGCATTGATACTCAAGGCGTTATGGATGATGTTTAAGTCAACAAAGAAAAATGTTTTTTCCATTGCTTTGATGGGGGCAGCACTTATTCTGACCGCATTTCTGAAAATTGATGCCGTGTTTGTTATCATCGGATGCGGGCTGTTCGGCCTCATTTGGTCGCTTATAAACAGAAAGGAGCGAAGTCATGGTAATGATTGAGTTGTTCTTATCCTTTCTGAAAATCGGTGCGTTTACATTTGGCGGCGGATATGCGATGATCGCTATGATACAGTATGAAGCTGAACGTCATGGCTGGCTGACGCAGGAAGAACTTGTTGACTTCGTTGCCCTGAGCGAGAGTACACCCGGACCGCTTGCTGTGAATATGGCAACTTTCGTTGGTATCCGGACAGGTGGTATTGCGGGCGCTGTTATAGCTACACTCGGCATCGTACTTCCGTCTTTTATAATAATTCTTATCATTGCTAAATGCTTTGAACGGTTCAAAAACAGCAAATCAGTTAAAGGAATAATGTCCGGCTTGAAACCAGCTGTTGTCGGAATGATAGGCGCTGCATTTCTTTCAGTAGGCAGGACGGTATTTTTTCCGAACGGATTGCAGTTAAAAGCTTTTACTGATGCTTCATTCTGGATATTTCTCTGCTTATTTGCAGTATCCGCTGTGCTCGCTTTCAAGAAGATGAATCCAATAAAGATCATACTGATCGCAGCAGCTGTTGGAATATGTACGGGGTATGCCCTTGGATAAAATGGTGGCGCCTTCGGCACAATTGTAATAAGCCAGCTGTCGGTGCAGCTGGCTTAAAAATTCATACCCCGTGTGTTAGGACAGTAGGCATAGAGAAGTTATGAAGCAAACATTGTAAGACAAGTACAGCAAGCTAAATTTTAACAAAATAATCATACTCGGTTGCTAACTGTTTTGTGCGGCACTCCGTATCGCTTGTGCCCAGAAGTTTAATTTTCCAAGAATACTAATAACATAAGTAATAAGTGAAATTATGCCCTGGTAAATAATCCTAGCAAACGCCTTGACATTATGTTTGCTTTATGATAAAATATTGTAAATCAGACGTATGTTCCGTAAATCTATCTAATAAAGGAGACCAGGAAAATAAAGTTATGATTCGAAGCAGTAAAAGAGTTCTGTCCGATGATGATTTTAATGTAAATGACGATTTAGCTGATATGAATATTAGCCCTAGTTCATCTGACATTAACAATGACGAGTATGACATGGAGCAAGAGAAATTTGATTCACCAATATATGAATTCGATGATTTCGTGTTTTCTTATAATCCAGTAACTAAGGGTGTTGAAGTGTTATGAGTACAACCAAAAAAATATGTATAGTTACTGCTGTATTACTTGTATTAGCTTTTGTTGGTTTTAGGGTGAATTTGTATCTGAATGCTTGCGTTGAAATTCGTGATGATGTTGCGTATTATTCAGAAAGATTATTTTTTGCTCCTGAAAAAGCAAATGCAATCATCCCTTATGAAATGCTCCCTGATAAATATAAAAACGCTATATCTTCAGAAGAATATTTAAATGCAGTAGAATCAGATGAGTTACTTGAGTTGTATAGTAATGCAATTTTTCAGCAGCACTATAAAAGGAAGGTAGACGTTTCGTTATCAACAGAAGGCTATAAAAAACAACCATCAGGGAATTTCAAAGTAGGTAACAAATATTATCATATAAGCCATGAAATCGATGTAGTACCTAACTGGATAACTTTAGAACCTGAAATTGTAAGGTGGAATATAGATATTTATGAGATTGATGATCCAGATAGTAATATCCATTAGTGCTTAGATGGTGTGGTCGAGGTTAATCATTCAGCTTTAGTCTACTGGCACACTCAAAAACCGTTCCGCATAAATCAAAATCAGAATTGTGGTATATTCCATAATCAGCAGACACCCCATTGAAAAACATTTGTAGCACTACAAGCTCTCTAAGTAATTTAGAGGGCTTGTTTTTTTGAAACAGACGCATTGTATTTTTATGGACTATTGTTATAGAAATTTAGATTATAACCGTTGAAATATTCCTTGAAATGTATTATAATGATAAAAACACATTAGGAGGTTATCAATATGTCTGAAAAGGATAAAATGCACACGGGCGAGCTTTATCTGCCTGATGATAAGGAAATCGTGGAATGGCAGACCAAATGCCTTGACCGTCTTTACGATTTCAATCACACCCGCCCGACAGAGGGTGAAAAACGTCAGGCTCTGCTGAAAGAGATGTTTGCTGAGATTGGCGAAGGCTGTTACCTTGAACCACCCTTCCATTCCAATTTCGGAGGCGGACATTGTCACTTCGGCAACTATATCTATGCGAATTTCGGACTGACGCTCGTTGATGATACGCATATTTATGTTGGTGATTATACCATGTTCGGACCGCACGTTACTGTTGCGACTGCCGGACACCCAATATATCCCGAACTGCGTAAGAAATATTATCAGTACAATATGCCTGTTCATATAGGCAGGAATTGCTGGATAGGCGCAGGTGTTCTTATAATGCCAGGCGTAACAATCGGAGATAATGTTGTGATCGGTGCAGGCAGCGTTGTAACAAAGGATATTCCCTCAAATGTTCTTGCTTTTGGAACTCCTTGCAAGGTACAGCGTGAGATCGGCGAACATGACAGAGAGTATTATTTCAAGGACAGGAAGATACCGCAGGTAATAAGGGAGAAATATGGCTTACAATAAAGCAATATACAAAAAGTTGTCAGGTATTGTTGCTCCGATAGCATTTCAATATCTGATGGCATCGCTTGTTACTGCAAGTGATGCTTTTATGCTTGGATTTCTCGATCAGGACTCGCTTTCAGCTTCGTCTCTCGCAGGACAGATAGCTTTTGTGTTCAGCTTATTTTACGGAGCTTTTGTGTTCGGACTGACTGTTCTTGCAGCACAGTATTGGGGCAAAGGTGATAAAAAGACCGCAGAGGAAGTTCTTGCGATAACTATGCGTTACTCGCTGTTGGTCGGTTTGATATTTACCCTCGGCGCAGCACTTATACCAAAGCAGATCATGTCATTTTTCACATCGGACGATGCACTGATAGCAACAGGTGCCAAGTATCTGAGGACGGTTTCTCTGTCCTATCTGCTGACAGGCTTCACGCAGGTATATTTCGGTATGATGAAGGTGTGCGACAGAGCAAAGCTAAGTTCGGTAATCAGCTCACTGTCGGTGGTGCTGAACATTATGCTCAACGCTATGCTGATATTCGGCATCGGCTTTTTTCCGAAGATGGGCATTGAAGGCGCGGCACTTGCTACTGTACTTGCCAGAGCGTTTGAAACAATAATGGTCATTATCGCAGTTGCACAGAAGCAGTGTCCGACGTTGAACATCAGGTCGATGATGCATTCGGACAATACGATACTGCATAAGGATTACTGGAAATACACCGTTCCTCTGCTGATAAATCAGATCGGCTGGGGCGGCGGTGTAACGATGTATTCAGTTATCATGGGACATCTCGGCTCGGACGCAGTAGCTGCAAATTCGATAGCGAGCATTGTCCGTAGTATGATTGCAAGTCTGTGCTGGGGCATTGCTTCGGGAGTTGGTATTATAATCGGCGGTATGCTTGGCCGCAACGAGCTTGATAAGGCAAAGAAGGCGGGAGGGAGCTTTGTGCGCTTTTCTATACTGATAGGTGCGGCTTCGGGTGTTGTGATACTTGCCCTCACTCCGCTTGTACTTCATTTTATTCACTTGGAAGAACAGGCTCAATATTACTTAAAGTTTATGATGTTCATGTCAGCGTATTATATCATCGGCAATTCACTTAATTCCACGATAATCTCAGGGATATTCCCATCGGGCGGAGATACGAGGTTCGGAATGATATGTGATCTTATAACTCTGTGGGCTGTGGTAGTGCCTATGGGATTTATAGGAGCTTTCGTACTTAAGCTACCCGTGCTTGCAGTAGCATTTATCCTTACGCTTGATGAATTCGTGAAGATACCTGCCGTTTACAGACACTACATGAAATACAGGTGGGTGAAAAACATCACGAAAGAAGGTGCGGCATAATGACAAAAGGTTTTCCTTTGCGGTTTCTTGAGGATAATTCCGAAGCCGTAAACTATACCGAAGCTGATATGCCCATACGCTCGGTCATATCCCATCAGGAAGATTATCCTACACTTTCGGTAGTCAACCACTGGCATAACGATCTTGAATTTTCTTATGTCATCAAAGGTCACATGATGTACTCTGTCAACGGTGAGACTGCGGAACTAAATGAGGGTGATATGATATTTGTCAACTCCGCAAGGCTGCATTACGGATATTGGGATAAAATAGAGGAATGTGAGTTTCTGTGTGTATTGTTTGGTATCGAAATATTGTCTGCTGTTCCTGATAAGCTGATACAAACGATTGCAGGCAAAGATGCTCCGCCGTATATCATCTTTCACGGCTCAGATATATCAGATAGGATAGTGATTGAAAAGCTGTCAGTTATGAATGATCTCTGCGAAAAGAAAATAGACGGATACGAGCTTTCCACTGTTACTCTTTGTTATGAGATAGCAGAATGCCTTTACAAAAGCTGTATGGAAAAGAAAGAACGTAACACCAAGAATAACCGTGGAATATCAGAGCTTCATGCTATGATAGGCTTTATCCAAAGTCATTATACCGAGAAACTGTCTATGGAGGATATATTCGCAGCAGGACAGGTCTGCAGAAGCAGATGTTTCGAGCTATTTAAGGAGTATATTGGTAAAACACCTTTTGAATACCTTAATGAATATCGTATACACAAAAGCCTTGATCTGCTTAAAAGCACTGATTTTAATATAACAGAGATAGCTATGCGTTGTGGGTTTGCAAGTTCAAGTTATTATGCAGAGGTTTTCAAAAAACATATAGGCAAGTCACCTAAGCAGTTTCAGCACAGTAAATAGTTAATTGCTAATAGCGGTTTGTGAGTGTTGTCTCATAAAATATTGTAATGTTAAG
>JBGUVZ010000230.1:0-3552 GCA_045220685.1 Oscillospiraceae bacterium
TTGGCAAACGCTATTACTTCCTTATATATTTCGTCAGTTATTCTGGATTTAAATTCAAGATTTTCAGATTCAAAATTCATTCACTAACACCTCCGGATTTTTATTATAATTCTATTATATTCATAAAATTCACTTTTGTCAACTGAATTTCGGTGAATTTTGTGAATTTTAATTTTACTTAATCAAAATCACGCCGCCGGCGTGATTTTTTCTATAGCGCACCGAAGGTGCACCGAGGGCGTAGATGCGTGGTTCTCGCTACAGTAGATTGTCAAAACACCGTTTTTATGCTATGATTATTACATAGAAAAGCACTAAACCAGGACGGTGATTGTATGGACAAAGAAAAAACCGGTGCACTCATAAAAGAGGCACGTACAAAGAAAAAATTCACCCAGAGTGAACTCGGAGATCTCGTGGGTGTTACCAACAAGGCAGTTTCCAGATGGGAAAACGGAGAAAGTTTTCCGGACGTCGGTGTTATTGAAAAGCTTTCAGAAGTACTTGATATAAGCATACAGGATATTGTCACCGGTGGGATAACAGTCAATGAATACAAGGAAGAAAAAATGGAAAATTTCATTAGCGACGTTCTTCATTCCATGTCATCTTCTTTAAAACAGAATCCTCGTAAAACAATCTTCAATATGATACTGATAGTCGTACAGATAACCTTTGTTAGGTTAGGATCACGTATGAACTTTTATTTTCCGGGACTGCATGAAATGATCGGCGGTAATTCATGGGCTGTATTTCCTGTTATGATGATAATATTTTTCCTCATTATGATGCTCTGCTGCAGATTCATACTGAGATCATTACCGGATGCAAAACACAGGATATTTGAGAAAAGAAGTATTCTCCCGATCGCATCATTAGCCTTAGGGATGACATTGATTCCGGTTCTCATGCTGCTGTCAGGAAAGTATTCATCTTCCTATCCGGATAAGCATTATATAGTGATCGGTATAGTAATTTTATTACCTTGTTCAATTGCTTTCTTCAGTTTTATAAATGAACTTTCCATAAATAATTTCAGTCTTTACAAGCTCATTTATGCATCGTCAGCACAGTTTCTTCTTATCGGATACAGAAATGAATGCAACTATATGACCACACCGGAAATATTATTCCGTAATATTCATCTGATATCAGTGTTTATCATAGTTGAAACTGCATTGATGATCCTCTTCATTCGAAAAAGAATATACCGTTAGATCTCAAAGATTTGCAGAATAAACGGATTGCTAAGATCATAATAAACAGACCAGCATATCAAATCACATCAAATTTACGTGATCATAATATGCCGGTCTTATTTTTTCATATGACTTTCAGGCAGTACATTTTTGAAATTTCTGATTCAGCTTTCACCGGAAATAATCAGAACTTCACTTCCGCTTTGAATTCATTTTCCGTGCATGAAATATTCAGGCTGAAATCGTTAAGTATCGCTGCACGTTCGGCTATTGAAAGACCGAGACCGCTTCCGCCGAGATTGCTTCTGGACTCTTCGCCGCGGACGAAAGGATCTTTTAGTTTTCGTGTGTCGATCTTTCCGTTTACAGTATTGGAAATGACCATTTTATTTTTGTCGATCATTGCTTTAATACTTCCGTTTTCAGGTGTATATTTCACTGCGTTGGAGATGAGGTTTTCCACTATCTTTTCGAAAGATGTTGATTCTGCTTTAACTTCAGCGCTGCCTTCAATTGAAAAACTTATATTATTCTGTTCAAGCAGCGGCTCATATTTCTTCACCGCTTCACTTACAGCTTTACCCACATCGGTCGTTTCAAACTTAAGTTTCGTGCTTCCGTCCATGCTGTTGAGCATAAGTGCCCTGCTCATAGTCGAATCGGCAAATTCCACGTTTTCGATTATCGCTTCAAGATATTCTTTCTTTTCATCCTCTGTCAGCTTTCCGTCAAGGATGTTCTCAGCATAGCCGCCAATCGCCATGAGAGGTGTTTTCATATCATGCGCAAGATGGTTGGTAAGATTCCGCTGGTAGTCTTCCATCGCGTATTTCATCTTGTTTTTATAATATTTATGACGGCAGACAAATGTTGATATGGCGATAACAAGCAATGTGAATATGATGATGTATTTAATGTAAATTCTATAAAATTCAGGCGTTTTATATTTCAGTGTATGGATGATGTAAACCGAATACTTCTGGTCATCAAGAAAAATATTAAAACGATCATAATGATAAAGATCTGTTTCCGTCATCAGTTTATCATAAGTTTCTTTATCAGATATTCCGGCAGAATTAAATTTGAGATCAAAATATCCTGCAATACGGTCGATATCTTCGTTGTTCTCACCACACGCCCATGCGTTTCCGACAGTAGCCGGATAAGCATTGTTTTCAGCATTTCTGAATTCAATTAGTTCATAATTATCATTGTCAATCGTTACAGAAAAATCCCTTTGAACAACTACCTCATTATTAGCTCCATACCCTTCCAGGCTTGCTTTACACGGAATAAAAGTACGTTCCTTTCTGTTGACATAAGCACTCTTTACGCTGATATTCATAAATAATGAATTTTGTCTGCCGGTCATAATATCATTCCAGAAAATATCAGCTTCCTTATTCTCACCTTTTTTGAAGACATAATAATCGTTGTCAGTATCATTTTTATCAAATAATATTCTGAGAAGAATACGTTCCGTTCCGGATGCAACTACATTATTATTTTCATCCAGAACCACTGCTACAGAATGACATCCAGGTGATCGGTTATATGATCCTATAATATAGTCGCTGGAATTACTTGTTCCGCCCATAAATGAAGGATTTATGATCGTATTTTCATAAAACGTTCTGTAAATATCATTTATATGAACTTCATTAAAAGCTCTGCATGCAAGCATATTCTCAAACTGATCCAGTTTATCCTGAATACCTGAAGAATTACTTATACGGTTCGCATCTTCCTGCATCCAATCAACATTTGCCGGTTCGTTAAGCTGGTATGAAACCATATTTGCAAACAATATCCACTGTATCTGCACATACAGGACACACACTGTCAGAGCCACTAACGCTGTCTTTATAATAAGTTTCTTCAAAGTCTCTCGTTTTGTTTTCTTAAATCTCTTTTTCATACACATTCAGCTCCTTCTTAATTGTCCGTGAGCTTATATCCTCTGCCGATGGCGGTATGTATCTGTTTTCCGGCGTCGCCGAGTTTTTTCCTCAGACGCTTTATGGTATTGTCCACCACCCGGTCAACGCCGAAATAATCTTCTCCCCATACTTTATCAAGAAGAGTGTTTCGGTCAACAACCCATCCCTCGTGATTTATCAGATAACTCATCAACGCAAACTCCTTCTGCGTCAGATCAACTTCCTCGTCATCGACCAGGCAGATAAGCTTTCTGGTATCAAGGCTTATTGCTCCGCACTTTACAACGCTGTTTTTAATTCCCTCATTACGGTTTACCACTGCAGTGCATTTTGCGAAAAGAGCAGTTAAAAGGATCGGCTTTACTATGTAGTCATCGCATCCGAGATCGTAACCGTGAAGGATATCCTCCTCA
>JBGUVZ010000231.1:0-3618 GCA_045220685.1 Oscillospiraceae bacterium
TTAACAACAAAATAAAGAAGCATCAGCAAAAAAAGTTCAATCATTTTGCTGATGCTTCTTATTAGAGTTCTGTGATCACGTAAGAACTGCGTTCATTGATGATATTATTTTCATCAAGTAGTTCAGCAGGAATAACTGCTTTGATAACATACTCCATGATATCCTTTCTGTAAAATTCATGACTTATCCCCCCTGAAGCAAACACTTGAACCATGCAATAAGTTTTGATCTGTTCTGAGCTGTTTCAAGAGAATAATAGTCCTCTTTTCTCCCATGTTCCAAAAGTAAAACATGATCACAGCAGTTCAGTATCAGCTCAGGATCATGAGTAACAACAAACACCCATTTTCCGCTTTTTCCAAGTTTTCTGACAAGTTCAGCTACCTGACACATATGCACATGGTCAAGTCCACTGGTAGGCTCATCAAAAAAGAGCGCCTCTCTTTTAGATATCGCTGCCGATGCAACAGCAATGCGCTGTTTCTGTCCCCCTGATACTGCCATCGGGTGCTGTTTGCGAATAGATTCAAGACCATATCGTCTGAGCATTTCCGTGCATTCAGAGATACATTTATCCTTCGGTATCTTCTTTTTTCTGAGTTCAAAAAACAACTCATTTTCAACGCTGTCAGTAAATAGCTGGTGATTTACATCCTGCATGACCATAGAACAATGTGATATCATATCACACGGACGCAGTTTTAAATCCCCCAGCCTTATCTCCCCTCTGCATCTTTTTTTCTCCAATCCCGCAAGGCACCGAATAAATGTAGTTTTGCCTGCGCCATTATGTCCGATGATCGCCGTTACATTCCCTGCAGGAAAAGCAATGTTTTCCATTGAAACAGAATGATCTGAACTGTCATAACAAAAATCAAGATTTTTTATTTCCAGCACCTTCTGCGCTCCAAAAGGTGTTTTCAGTACCGGAAGGTCAGATGGGAACTCAAGACTTATCAGCCCGTATTTATGCATAGTCTCAGCGCTCAGTCTGTTCAGTTCAGCTTTTTCATATATATGTTCTATCTTTCCGTCATGCATTATAACAAAACGGTCAATAAGATCATTCAGATAAAAGAAACGGTGTTCGGAAACAACGATCGTTTTCCCTTGGTTTTTCCATTCAACAACGATATTACGAATTTTACATATAGTTTCCATATCAAGATTTGAAGATGGTTCATCGAGAACTATCACATCCTGATCGGACATACATATGCTTGCGAATGCAATAAGCTGCTTTTCACCGCCGCTGAGATGAAACATATTTCGTTCCATCAATTTCTCCATCCTGAGTTTTCTGCTCACCTGATCCATTTTTGAAAAGATCTGTTCTCTTTCAATGCCGCGGTTTTCAAGGGGAAAAGCAAGTTCATTAGTACTGTTTATATTGAAAAACTGACTTTTAGGATTTTGAAATACGCTTCCGACTTTCGAGGACATACTGACTGTTTTTTCTGTTACAGGGTCAAGCTCATCAACAGTCACCTTACCGCTCAGACTGCCTTCATAGCAATCAGGAATAAGCCCGTTTATCAGTCTTGTCAATGTGGTTTTCCCGCTTCCTGATGTACCTGCTAAAACTATAAGTTCTCCGCTTTTAATTTTCAGTGAAATATCTTCGACACCTTTTCTGCAGCCATTCTGATACGTAAACGAAACATTTTCTATGCTGATCAATTTCAATTCTCCTTATTCATCTGCAATTGAAATACACCTTTTTTCTTGACAAGTGTTCCCTTTTCATATATCAGAAACTCCAGTTCTCAGAATTTTCTCTTATTTTAATAAAATTACGATAGATGCCGTTCTGGTTTACAAGTTCTTTATGCACACCGCTCTGCACTATATTTCCGTCATCAACAACAAGTATCTGATCTGCATTTTCAATGGTAGGTAATCTATGTGCAATAGCTATTACAGTTTTTCCTTTAACAAGCTCGCTTATTGCATTCTGTATAATATGTTCATTTTCAGGATCGACGCTTGAAGTCGCTTCATCAAGTATGATGATGGGGGCATCTTTAAGCATCGCTCTTGCGATTGAGATCCTCTGCTTCTGTCCACCTGAAAGTGATGAACCTGCCTCACCGACGATCGTTTCATAGCCGTCGGGCATCTCCATTATAAAGTCATGGCACTGTGCACGTTTTGCAACTTCTATCACCTCTTCCATAGTGGCATTCGGATTACCGAATTTAATATTGTTTAATATACTGTCATGGAAAAGATAAACATTCTGAAAAACTATACTTATCTGACGCAGAATGCTGTCACATGAATATGTTCTGAGATCCTTGCCGTCAAGTAAGATTTTTCCGTTGCTGACATCATAGAATCTGGCTATAAGGTTGCATATCGTAGTTTTACCGCTTCCTGAAGGCCCAACGATCGCTGTAAATTTTTTCTCAGGTATCACACAGTTTATACCGTGAAGAATCTCCTTTTTCTCGTACGCAAATGATACATCTTCAAAAACAATATCCATATGAGCAGGAACTATGTTCCGGCCTGTTTCATCAATAAACTGTGCATTGACGAGTTTATCGAGCTTATCCATAGTATGGTCGATAACATTAAGAACATGAAAAGCACTTCCAAGGCTTTCAGTACTTGCAAATACCACAAATGAAAGTATATCCACAAAAACCATGACAGGTAATGTCATACCATCGTTATATACTGATACTGCGCTGTACAGCACCATTGCGACCGATGATATTTTAAGGCTTAAAATATGCAGGAAGTTGAACAAAGCATATTCTTTTTCGATTTTTATATTTATATTCTTACTCTTTTCATAAGCTCTGTGTATTCCCTTTACAGTAACACCTTCCTGATGAAATGCCTTAACCAGTGAAATGCCTCGTAAATACTCGATCGTAGTGCCTATCATATCTTCATTCGCATCCTGAAGCACAGCCGCATTCTTTTTACTGCTCTGACCCATCAGATGTAAGAAAAGAGCTGATAAAACAAGTCCGGCTGCCATGATAAGACCAAGTATCGGATCAACAACAATACAGCATATCATCATCACTGCGGTAGTGATATATCCGTTCACGATCATATCAAGCATACTCATTGCGTGCATTTCCATAAATGAAAGATCAGTTGTTACTGCCGATACCAGATCACCTGTCTCATTCTCGGAAAAGAAGCCGAGATTCACGCGTTTAAGAATATCACCGATCCTGATCCTTTCATCGGCAAGTCGCTCATAAATAACGGTATCCTGTACCTTTGCCTTAAAAAATGAGAACAGGAATCTTCCAATTACTGAAAACACAAGCAATCCGCAAAACATCCATATATGCTTGCTTTCCAGAGGTAATGTTCCGTCCATGTCAGTGAGAACAAATTCTATCGCTACTGCAGCAAACATAATAGGCATCGACATAAAAATGCCCGCAAAAAACGCCAGAACAAAGCCGGCGAAAATACGTTTTTTATATTTATCCGACCATCCGATGATCCTTTTTATAATACCAAACATCTTAGTTCTCTCCTTCCAACGCACGATTCTTTGCTCCAATATGTGCATTCCACATACTCTGATACAGTTTGGAGTTTTTCAGCAGTTCTTCGTGTGTACCCTGTGCATTGATTTGTCCATTA
>JBGUVZ010000232.1:0-4725 GCA_045220685.1 Oscillospiraceae bacterium
TTAACAACAAAATAAAGAAGCATCAGCAAAAAAAGTTCAATCATTTTGCTGATGCTTCTTATTAGAGTTCTGTGATCACGTAAGAACGGCGTTCATTGATGATATTATTATAACCCGACAGCCTTTCTGAGTTCATCGGTTCTGTCAGTCTTTTCCCATGCGACACCGAGATCTTCACGTCCCATATGGCCATATGCTGCAAGCTTTCTGTACTGAGGTTTTCTGAGATCAAGCTTTTCAATAATTGAAGCCGGTCTGAGATCAAACACCTTATTTACAGCTTCAGCTATCTTATCCTCATCTGCCTTTCCTGTACCAAATGTATCGACAAGTACTGAAACAGGTTTGGCCACACCGATCGCATAGGCAAGCTGTACTTCACACTTGTCAGCAAGTCCCGCCGCAACTACGTTCTTTGCGACATAACGGGCAGCATAGGCAGCTGAACGGTCAACCTTCGTCGGATCCTTTCCTGAGAAAGCACCGCCGCCGTGTCTTGAATATCCGCCGTAAGTATCAACAATGATCTTGCGTCCGGTAAGACCGCAGTCACCCATCGGACCGCCTGTTACAAATCTGCCTGTCGGATTGATAAAGTATTTTGTATTTTCATCAAGGAACTCAGATGGAATAACTGCTTTGATAACATATTCCATGATATCTTTTCTGATATCTTCAAGTGATACATCTGCTGAATGCTGTGTGGAAACGACAACAGTATCTACTCTTACCGGCTTTCCGTCATCATACTCAACTGTTACCTGTGATTTTCCGTCCGGCCTCAGATAATTCAGGGTTCCGTTTTTTCTGACTTCAGTAAGCTTGAGTGTGAGCTTATGCGCAAGTGATATCGGAAGAGGCATAAGTTCCTTTGTTTCATTGCACGCAAATCCGAACATCATTCCCTGGTCGCCGGCACCGATCAGATCTGCATCGTTTGCGCTGCCGTCCTTGGATTCAAGGGCTTTGTTTACACCAAGAGCAATATCCGGGCTCTGTTCATTTATCGAAGTGATAACTGAGCATGTATTACCGTCAAAGCCGTACTTGGCTCTGTCATAGCCGATGTCATTTATTACATCTCTTACTATTCTCGGAATATCAACATATGCGCTTGTAGTGATCTCACCCATACACATGATCATACCGGTTGCAGCTGAAGTTTCACACGCTACTCTGGCTGTCGGGTCTTTTTCAAGTATTGCATCGAGGACTGCATCCGAGATCTGATCGCAGATCTTGTCCGGATGTCCTTCTGTTACTGATTCTGAAGTAAAAAATTTCTTCACTGTTTATCCTCCTGTCAGTCTGACTTATTTACATTTCCCCTCACCCGATATTCCTTTTAAAATGGTTATCTGTAAGAAAGATCAACCGGCGGTTATATTACATAAAACCACTCATTGTCATTTTCGGAATCAACTTTCTCTACCGAATGTGATGAGTCGAATTTATATCTGAGTTCCTGATTCTTCACACTGACTTTAGCTCCGTCAGATACGGAATGAGTAATAAAAGCGTTTCCTCCTATTACCACATTTCTTCCGATTACTGTATCTCCGCCAAGTATCGATGCTCCTGAATAGATGGTTACATTATCTTCAATGGTCGGATGACGCTTTTTACTTTTCAGCAACTGACCGCCTCTTGTTGACAGTGCTCCCAGCGTCACCCCCTGATATATCTTAACATTGTCACCTATCTCAGTGGTTTCACCGATCACTATACCTGTTCCGTGATCGATAAAGAAATATTTTCCTATTGTAGCTCCCGGATGAATATCAATTCCCGTTTCACTGTGAGCATATTCAGTCATCATACGCGGAATCACCGGTACTCCAAGCAGATAGAGCTCGTGAGCTATCCTGTTCACGAGAACTGCAAACAGTCCCGGATAGGAATAGATGATCTCATCTTCGCTGAATGCCGCCGGATCTCCGTCATAAGCTGCCTGTACATCAGTCTTGATATACTCTCTTATTTTGCTAAGTTTCTCCACAAATGCAAGTGAGATCTTTTCGGCTTCTTCAGACTTCCTGTCATTTCCGCTTTCATCTGCGTCAAGAACAATTGATATCTGCTTGGTAAGTTTGTAAATAACATCCTCAAGCAACATTGAAAGATTGTTTCTGAGTGTATATACCTTTATTGAGCGGTTTCTGAAATATCCCGGGAAAATTATTTTTCTGAGATCTGTAAGTATCTCGACAATAACATCCTTGTCAGGATGGTTGAAAATTCTGGCACCGTTTGTTTGCTTGTCCTCCTCATGATCTTCAAGAAACCCGTTAACGATACCTGTTATACTTTCTTCGATAGTTTTCACATCATATTCTCCTCAGCACTTTCTTAATCAAGTTCTGCTGCCAGCAGTTCAGCAAGTTCATTCTCATCAAGTGTATCAAGGCCGGTTTTATCATCCTTTTCAGCAATGAACTTACTGTAAAGATACGAAGCAAAGCTGTTTACAGTATTGTGATTGAATATATCAGCAATATCAAGTTTCACATCAGGAATTGTATTGAACTTTTCTACCAGATTCACAGACATCTCTGAATTGATACCCATCTGCATAAACGGCATATCTGTATCAGTATCGTGTTCCGGAACACCTGTTGCTTCAGATATCTCAGAGATTATGATCTTTTTCAAATCATCACTGTTT
Source organism: Oscillospiraceae bacterium (assembly GCA_045220685.1). Taxonomy (GTDB): domain Bacteria; phylum Bacillota; class Clostridia; order Oscillospirales; family Ruminococcaceae; genus HUN007. The sequence goes on from JBGUVZ010000232.1 coordinate 2,666, forward strand.
CTTATAACAGCATCGGAAAGGCTGCCTCTCTCCTGTGATTCAAGCACATAAACTACTTTTTCCAGTTCGCCGGTCAGATAAAGTTCTTTCGTTTTCTTATGCTGAATCTTATCGCTCTGCGTTCTCGGTATGGAATTTTCCTTTACAAGCACTACGCTTCTTACAGGAAGAGAAAACGTTGAAAGGACTGCTTTTCTGATATTTTCAGCTGCTGCTTTTATCTTTTCGGAAGTGATTTCTTCATTTTTTATTTCCTGAATGATGACCAGACTGTTTTCTTCACTGTCAGAAGCAGAAAATGCACACGCTGCATAACTGAGAGATGGATCACTGCCGGCTGATACTTCTTCAATATCTGCCGGGTAATAATTTGCTCCATGAATAACTATAAGGTCCTTGAAACGGCCGGTAACATAAAGTTCACCGTCTTCGCCCCAGAAACCTGCATCACCGGTATGAAGCACTCTGCGGCCAGATCTGTCCTTCTTATATACAGCCTCTGTAGCTTCTTCAGAATCCCAGTAACCTTCAGCCAGAGTCGGACCGGCTGCACATATTTCTCCTATACGAAGTTTCGGAAGTACTTCTCCGTCTGAATCAGTTATAAACACCTGATTATTTTCTATCGGAACACCGTTTCCGATAAGATATGTATAAGAACCATCATTTTCATCATCAGCTGTAATACTTCCGCAGAGTCTTCCGCTGTCTGCGATCTTTACAATATTTCTTGAAAGAGCCTCCTTGTCGGCTTTTACCCATCCTATAGGATCATTTATATCATTAACCGTCAGAACAAGTGTAGCCTCGGCAAGACCGTAACCTGTTCTTATGATATCGTCTCTCATACCGAATTTCTTTGCAAGATCAAGAAAAGTTATAAATGTACTGAATCGAACCGGCTCAGATCCGCTAAGCATTGATTTCACTGATGACAGAGAAATATTATAAGGATTACCGGATTCAAGATTTTTCTTAAGCAGTGTGCAGAGAAGTTCAAATGCAAAATTAGGTGCAACTGTATGAGTGCCTCCGAATTCGCTTATTGTTCTGAACCACTTCACCGGATCTTTTTTGAATACAAGCGGAGACATGAAAATATTAGTAATATTGCTGTAAACGCTTGTAAGCAGTCCTGCTATAAGTCCCATATCATGATGATAAGGAATCCAGCTTACCCATTTGTCTGTTCTGACAAAATGCATCTTGCTTTCAATTTCATTCATATTTGCATTCAGCGATTCATTTGTTACAACTACACCCTTAGGCTCGCTTGTCGAACCTGAAGTAAACTGCAGAAGAACTGCATCGCCGAAAACTACATCATTTACTGGTTCGCTGCCGGTGGACATTGCAAAACTGTATACCGGTACTGAGCCATACATCTTATCTGATATAATTTTAAGATTTTCAGAAACGCTGTCATTGGTGAGAATGCACTTAGCACCGCATCTGTCTATTATCTTTCCGGTTTTTTCGTAGTCAGCTTCTTTATAAGGGAAATCAAGGGGCACAGCAGTCGCACCGATCATAGTGCAGCCAAAAAACGCATAAACTACCTCAATGTTCTGACTGAAAGCCAGGATACACCTGTCGTTTTTTTCTATGCCTCTGCTTCTGAGATATCCCGCATACTGAGCGGCTCTTTCATATATATCCTTATAGGAAAATTTTTCACTGCCGTTTTCATCAACATAAATATATGCATCTGCATCAGGAGTTTCATTAGCCCTGTTTCTGAGTCTGAGTGCAAGTGAATCTGAATTCATTTTATAATACTCCTTTTTACTGTTATATTTCCCCGAATTCCTCATCATCCGCATTATTTTCTGCGAGTTTTTCATCAATAGATGCTGCGATAGCTTCAAGTGTAGGATCATTATACATTTCCTTAAGCGAAAGTTCTATATCATACTGCTTCTTTACAACAGTCAGAAGATGTGTTGCAAGAAGGCTGTCACCGCCTGCCTGGAAGAAACTCTGGTTGATACCTACTTCCTTTACGCAAAGAATTTCTTTCCAGAGTTCAGCGATCTTCTTTTCTGTTTCTGTTCTCGGCG
>JBGUVZ010000233.1:0-2151 GCA_045220685.1 Oscillospiraceae bacterium
ATAAAGACCATACTTATCTGCCAACAGCGATAAAAAAAGGAGACTGTGAAAACAGCCTCCGGGGATTTATATCAGTTCGCAAAACCGCTGATAAAGCAGCTTTCCTTTATTTTAACGCTCTTTCGTAAAAATCAGTCATCTGTTCAAAAAGCTCATCGTCGATAATATCGAACCATTTTGAACGGTCCATTACATTGTGGATGAAATCGAGTTTATCGGCTTTGAGACGTTCAGCATTTTCCGGTGCTTCCGTATCATATCCTCTGGAATTTATCCACTCTCTGAATTGTTCGTTTATCTCATCCTGATTTGTCAGATCACAGAAAACATCGTTATGTCCTCGGTCATCAAAGCGGATGAATTCAAAACGCGGATCGTCGCCGTACTTCGCCTTTATCTTGTCAAGTCCGTATTCTATCGGAACAATGGTGTCATCGGCACTGTGAAGCACCAGAACCGGCGTGTCACTTGCTTCAAACGCATCAAAAGCGTCGTTTACTGCATATTCTCCGAAAAGAATCCTGTCATAGAGTTTTACAAACGGAAGCATGCCGTAGATAACGGTGCCGACCTGATTTTTGCCCTCGCTCTCGAACATATCCGATGACTTGACAAAGCCAGAGCATTCGACTACAGCCTTCACTTCCGGATGATATCTCAGCTCGCTCATAACGCTGTATCCGCCCATGCTGTGTCCGAAAAGTACAATCGGCTTGTCAGGATATTTTTCTTCAATGAAAGATATCGCATAATTCAGGTCAATAACAGCCTGCGCGAGACCGCCGAGTCCCGTTCCTTCACTCTCATCACATCCGGTGTCGTCAAATCCGAATGCTAAATATCCATGAGATGCAAAGTAATCGGCCACGTTCACATACTTATTATGTCCCGCTCCGATACCGTGCGAGATAACAACGATCGCCTTGGAATCCTCAACGGAGGTATCCTTACTGTACATATATCCGATAAGTTTCTGCCCCTTGTTCGAAGCAAACTCCAGTTTCTCCGCCTTCAGATCCTTAAAATCTTCCACTTTTGCTATCGGTTCAATAGTTTCAAACCTTTTTGCAAAATTCTGCCTGTAGACAACTACAGAAAGCACCGACAATCCGACAGTTACCATAAGTAGAAATATCAGTGCGCCAATTATAATTTTCTTCATTTGTAGTCCTCTTTCTTTTGTTTTTTTATTTTTATCATTTACCTGCAAGATCCTGCAGTTTTCGTTTTATTTCGGTATTGATATCGCGGTTATACCACATGATTGTGTCACGCGGGTTGCGGTGGCTGTTTACTGTTTCACGGAACGCAGTCATGATGTTTCTTGTGACTGCATAGGATGCCGGGATTACCGGGATCTCTTTGAGTTCGCTTCGCTGGGCTTCGAGTATCTTAAGTTCTGCAGGTGTCCAGGAAAGATTCGAAAGTGCTTCCGTATTTGCAGTGTCGCAGCGACCCATTGTACCTAAAAGGCCTTCGACCAGAGTGCCGTATTCAGTCTGCACTTCGGCGGATGAGAACCATTTGAGGAACTGCCATGCATCATCCTTGTTTTTGGTCTTCGTAAATACGACCGCTCCGCTTCCTGCTGAATTTGCGGCGTGTGAAACCGTGCCGTCCGGAAGTTCAGTGCCCGGAACGAGGGTAAATCCCCACAGACCGTTAAGTTCAGGCGCTGCCGACTTAAGCTGATTGCAGAAAGTGTAGTTCTGTATCACGATCGGATAGGTGCCGTCGCGGAAACGGCTGAACGGATCATAGACCTGCTCGAAACGGTAGTCAGTGTAGAGATCAGTCCATTTTTCAAAAGCCTGCACCGCATCAACGCTGTCGAAGGTGGTTGCTGTCATGTCGTCGTTATAGTAACCGAGACCGTTCTGGAGCAGGAGCATTGCAAATGTATGTCCCGGTTCAGTCGAAGCTGAGATATTCGAGGACGGAAGCACCAGACCGGCGTGAAGATTGTTTCGCTGCAGAGCAGGCATCATTTTCACAAGATCGTCCCAGGTCTCAGGAAGTGCGGTTATTCCTGCTTCGGTGAGAATATCCTTTCGGTAGAACATTACCGGAAAACTCTGCGAAAGTGGCATTCCATAAACTCCGCCGTCGTAGGTGTACTGCGTCATGGCTTCTTCCTGGAAGTTCTGTTTT
>JBGUVZ010000234.1:0-3369 GCA_045220685.1 Oscillospiraceae bacterium
ATAGTTGCGTCACTTGCGGCATACAGTTTCGCCAGATACCGGGGTAAGTTCAAGGAACTGCTGTTTTTCCTTTACGTAGTTCTCATGCTCATGCCGTATCAGGTAACTCTGGTACCGAATTATCTTGTTGCCGACATGCTCGGAATAGTCAATACAAGAATGTCGATCATTCTCCCTGGCATCTTCGCTCCTTTCAGCGTGTTCATACTTGCCAAGGTCATGCGGAGAATACCTGCTGCCTACATTGAAGCTGCCAAGCTTGACGGAGCAGGTGAGGTACAGATCTTCACCCAGATCTGTCTGCCTCTTTCAAGAAGTGCGATATTTTCAGTTGTGCTTCTTAACTTTATAGATTACTGGAACATGGTGGAACAGCCGCTTATCATGCTCTCGGACACCGACTATCATCCTCTGTCAGTTTTTCTTTCGAAGATAAATTCAGGTGACGTGGGACTGGCTTTTGCCGTAGCGGTCATATATATGATACCGACTCTGCTGATGTTTTTCTACGGTGAGGATTACCTCGTCGAAGGAATTGCATATTCCGGCGGAATAAAAGGATAAGCACACATCGAAAGGACAAATCAAAATGGACAGCAAAGAAATAAATATAAATGCAGAACCGGCAGAAAAGCACCGTAACAGAAGAGAATGGGTAAAGAACATTATCATCGTTTTCCTTCTCATAATGCTCATACTCACATTCTTTTCAAATACAATAATGAACTACTCACTCCCTGAGGTTTCAGTGGCACGTATTTCAAGAAACAAGGTCTCGAAGGCTTACACTCTTGATCTTTCAGTTGAGGCAAACAAGAAATACACCGTTACAGCTGAAGAAAACAGGGAGATCAAGCGAGTTGCAGTCCGCAGGGGACAGGAGATCAAGGAAGGACAGACACTGTTTTATCTTGAATCACCGGACGAAAGCACGGAGGCAAAAACACTTCAGGATAACATTGATCTTGAAAAAGCAGCATATGAAAAGAGCCTTATCACAGCTTCACCTGACAACTTTGCACTGGCACAGGCCGTTGAAATGGCAAGGGACAAGCTTAATCAGGCGATTGATGCAAAGAACAATGCACCGGCAGAACCTTCAGTTGATCCGCAGCAGCAGGTGAAAGAACGTGCAGAGAAAGCTGCTCTTGAATTAGATCTTCAGAAAATTTCCTCACAGGAATATGCTTCTCTCAGCAGTGATACATTCGGTAAATTATCTGCAGAGTATGAGGCTGCCGAAAAGGCTGATGCCGAACTTAAGGCTGCTGAAGCCGAATGTACCAAGTACAGTACAATTATTCAGGCAGCAGGTGCGGAAAACGGCACAAAGATCATGGAACGCGGTATCGAGACACAGAAACTTCAGCTTGAACAGAAAAAAAAACGATCTTGCCGCAGCGACTGAGGATACTGTTAAAAATGAACTTGCAAAAGAAATCGCAGCTCTTGAACTCAATTTAAAATATGCCGAGGAAGACCTTAAGGCAGTTAATGAAGCCATCGAAAATCTTAAGAAAGCTGAAACTGATAAAGAATCAAAGACTACTGTTTCTGCTGATGCAAAGAAGGCTTTCGAAAAGAAATTAGCTGAGGTAACAACTGAGCTTAATGCTAAAATCGCATCACTCGGCACATCAGACGACGGCGAAATGAGTCCCGGACTCGGTCTCGATATGGGTTCATCATATTCAGGTAATTCCGGTACTGTTGACTACGATGCTAATATCAGAGCAGCTCAGTACGAACTTGATTCTGCGATAAATGCTCTTGAGCAGAAGAGAAAGACAGACTCTGTAACAGACGCACAGGCACAGGTCGATCTTGATGCACAGAAGAAAAAGATCGACAAGCTCGAAGAACAGCTTGCAAAGCTTCTTGCAAAGCAGACTGAAAACGAGATAAAATCACCTGTAGACGGCGTTGTCGAGATGATCAGTTTTACTTCAGGCCAGTCATTTGCTGTCGGCGAGGAACTGATGGTTCTCAATCTTTCAGCTGACGGTTTCACAGCTTCTGCAACTGTTACTGCCGAACAGGCCAAGGCCGTTAAGAAGGGCACTGAAGCACGTGTGGAAAATAATGACGACGTAAAAGTTACAGTAAAGAACATTACAAAGAATAAAAACGATTCTTCAAAATTTGATCTTACATTTACTGTTGAAGGTGATGTGGTCGCTGACCAGCAGATAAAGGCTGAACTCGGCGAAACAGCTTCACAGTTTGACAAGGTAGTTCCGAAAAATGCTGTAAAGCAGGATTCGTCAGGAAAATATGTGTACGCAGTCAGATCCAAGAGCACCCCTCTCGGAAACAGATATCTGGCAGAAAAAATATCTGTTACGGTTGTTGCCGAAGATGATACACAGTGCGCTGTATCCGGAGATTTCGGTGATTCAGCTGACTACATAATCACAGCTTCATCAAAGCCGTTTTCACCTGGAGACCAGGTAAGACTTGCACAGGAGTAATGTGATGAAAAAGAAGAAAATTGCAGCAGCGGCTGTTTCGGCTGTCCTTCTTGCCGTACTGTCGGCTGCCATGTCTTCGGTTTCCCGCAGCCTTGATGAACAGAATATGGCTGAGCGCTGGAAGGGCGGAGAACTTGACTATGCGCAGGTCTCGGTCTTCTATCCTCAGAGCATACATCCGTTCACTGAAAGGGATACGGAAAACATAAGGAACACCATAAAGGAAAAACTGAAGGAAGGTGCTTTCAGGCCTGAAAATGAAGGCGCTGAGATATGGATAGACGCCTACAGTTCAGTTATTTCAGTTTCTCCTGTCTCAAGGTATAACGAAAGCAACGGAAAGACAGAGCCTGCCGGCTCAGATTACAGCGTTACCGGTGTCGGCGGCAGATTTTTTGAGTTTCATCCTATGAAGCTTATAAACGGGAACTACATCTATGAAAGTGAGCTCGGCAACCGTCGTGCTGTTCTTGACAAACAGGCAGCCTGGGATATGTTCAGTTCATTTGATATCACCGGAATGAAGTTTATTTTAGGCGGTGTGGAATTTGAAGTCGCTGGTGTAGTTGATCCGGGTGATAACAGGAATATCGAAAAAGCCTATCCTGCGGCACCTATGATCTATATTCATTACAGTGCACTTGAACAGACAGCTCTTGATACTTCACTTCTCTGCTATGAAGCGGTTATTCCGGATCCGGTCACTAACTATGCACGCAATATCATTCTCGAAAACTTCGGAGTGAACACCATGACCGAAACTGAGAACGATGAAGATCCGGAAAAGAAGCTTGACGTGGTCATCGTCCAGAACACAGACAGATATTCTGTTTCAAAGCTCTGGAAAGGACTTCGTGAATTCAGTTCCATGGCGGTTTCCGACAGAAGTATCGCCTAT
>JBGUVZ010000235.1:0-9139 GCA_045220685.1 Oscillospiraceae bacterium
GCAGTCTGATTTATAGTCTCGGCATTGAGAACATATTCTGACACTGTTTCTCTCGGTTCTTCAGTGATTTCAGTTTCAGCCGGTTCAGTAACGTTTCCGTCAGAACCGCTGTCCTCATCAACAGTTTTCCTGTCAACTGAACTCTGCAGAAAATTAAGTATGCAGACAGCTGCGATAATAAACGCAGCGAACAATGCCACAAGGAATACAACAAGCTTTCCTGAAACCTTTTTCTCGGCAGTTACGCTTGCGAATATCGTTTTTATGTTTTTATCAGTCACTTTTCTGCTCAAAACATACCTCTTCCTTCTTAATTAATTGTACCATAGATTCAATTTACATGTCAATATAATTTAATGTGATTTTCTTAATTTTTAATAATTGATTTAAGATATTTAAGTAACATTTCTTAAAACAGATACCTTACTTAAACACACACATCTTATAGTATATTATTTTTCTGACTTTTTTGCAAGTCAAAATTGAAATCGGTGTCTTTTTACGCTATAATAGTTAAGGAAATGCGGAAATCCGGAGAGGGAGAGTGCGGAGCTTCGCACCGTGCCCCGCGAAAAAATATAAAACTGATAGAGCCGGTTATCCGGCCGGGAGGATAATACATATGCAGAAAATGCTCGGTTACATGAGAAAAGCCATACAGGAATACGACATGCTTTCAGACGGCGACAGCGTGGCTGTGGGCATATCCGGCGGCAAGGACAGCCTTGTGATGCTTCTGGGGCTTCAGCTTCTCAGACGCTTCATAGGTATCGACTACAGCGTTCACGCGCTTGCCATCGATCCTGTATTCGGAGGAAAGGAAACGGACTACACGGCTATACGCGCGCTCTGTGACGAACACGACATACCTTTTACCGTTATTCCTACCCATATAGCTGAAATCGTCTTCGACATACGCAAGGAACCGAATCCCTGCAGCCTGTGCTCACGCATGAGACGCGGCGCACTTCTTGAAGCCACACGGGATATCAGATGTAACAAGCTGGCTCTCGGGCACAACAGGGACGATGCTGTGGAGACCTTTTTCATGAATCTTTTCAACGAAGGCCGCATAGACTGCTTCTCACCTGTTTCATACATGTCTCATCACGACGTGACGGTAATACGCCCTCTTATAAAAGCTCCGGAACGTGAGGTAGCCGGAACAGCAAGAAAACTCGAACTGCCGGTACTTAAGTCAGCCTGTCCTGAGGACGGCCACACGAACCGCGAGGAAGTAAGACAGTTCATACTCGAAAAGGAACGCGAAGACCGCAGATTCCAGGATAAGATAACCGGAGCACTTAAACGCGCAGGTATAAGCAGATGGTGATATCTGCGTCATAAATTTTTACAGATAAAAGAAAACGGAAGAAAAGCGCAATGCTCTTCTTCCGTTTTGTTTTCATTGTAATATTTATTAACATAAACACTGATGTGTTCACAGACAAACGTGAAACACCGGGACTAAGTCCTGTATCTCCAGCACATCTCCGGTTTGATCAGCATTTCAGCATACGCTTTTAAGCAAAGAATGATGTCCAGTAATCGTTGTCGATCTTGCTGCCTGTTACGACTGCTCTGAGAATGTATGTAGCATCAGTCTGCTTGAATGACTTGCCTTCCTCAGTACCGTCAACATCTGCATTTGCCATTGCAAGTTCAAAGATTTTTTCCTTTGATTCGTTCTTAAGCTCTTCGCGGATGTTGCCCTTTATAAGATTATAAAGAACTTCAGTCTTGTCATCTGAAAGTGAGCTTTCAAGCAGATATCTGAGCATGAATGTTGCGTCAGTCTGTGATACCTTGCCGTCGAGGTTGAAGTCACCCTTTAAGACATCATCATCTGTCTCTGGTTCTTCACCTACAGTGATACCTGACTTGGTTGCTGTATAAAGCTTTTCACCGGCTCCGTTGTCAATGATAGCTATCTTATTGTTATCAGCTAACTTACCGAAGATAGATGCTACTGTAACATCGTTTTCGCCGTCCGCATTTTCAGGAACATTTACAACAACAGTAAGGAGTTCTTCATCATTTTCGAACTTTGATGAGTCCATGCCGCCAAGTACATAGTAATCACCAGTCTCTGACTTAAAATCAGTTTCTGCTTCTATAGCAGCTATTGTTAAAACGTCCATCTGTTTCAGTGCAGAGATCTTATCACTCTTTTTGACTTCTGCAACAGTATAGCCTGAAGGAAGCTTAAAACCGAATGCTGCATAATCAAACGCATCTGTCTCAGGAGCAAAATCCTTAAGATTTACCTTTAATTCAACCTGCTTTGTTCCCGCTGCAGCTGTAACTGCAGGTACATCGATGTCAATCGAAGCGCCTTCAGCAAGCTTCAGAGGATTTTTTATAGTAGTATAATCAAGATCCGGTGACGGAAGAGTTGTTGGAACAGTTGTTGGCTCTTCTGTCGGATCTGTTGTAGGAACTTCTGTTGGTTCCTCTGTTGGCTCTGCTGTAGGAGTTTCTGTTGGTTCTTCTGTTGGTTCTTCTGTTGGTTCAGCTGTAGGATCAGCCTTGCTGTCTGTCAGAGTTACAGAACCACTCTTAAGATTTACAGTCTGGTCAATACCTTCCGGAGCCCATGGAACAAATTTTGTCTTTGAAGAGAGTCCGATATTGTATGCCTTTCCTGTTTCAGGCTTTTCAGGGAGTGCAAAAAGAAGGGTAAGAAGCTCACCAGTTTCAGTAACGTTAGACTTGTCCTTGAGCATAATCATTACCTTATTGTAACTGCCGCTGACTGATACAGGACCGTCTTCTATGGTTTCAAAATTTGAAACTGTAGTATTACCGTCCTTCTGATAGTTCTTACATCCTACAAAAGTAAGCCCCTCGTCAAATTCAAGTCTGAGCTGTCCAAGATAGAAACCGCTGTTCTTGTCAATGTTTACTTTGACCTCAACAACCAGATTGTTTTCAAGAGAACTGATATTGTCTGCAGGTACGTCGTCCCTGTAAAGTTTATTCTCATTGTAATATACGAGTGTCTTTAATGAGTTCACATCATATGTTTCAGTCGAAACTGATGCTGCATAGCCGTATGATTCGGCTTCATCTGCGAAAATCTCATTAGTCGTAAAAAAATCTGCTGCAGGTAATAATACTGAAGATGCAGATGCGATCATAGCAAATGCTGTGACTGCAGCCGCTGTTTTTCTGAATAATTTCATTTTTAATCCTCCTTGACCATAAAAATAATAATTTAATGTAAATATCATATCACAATTCGTGCAATTAGTCAAATCAATTTCATAAAGAAAAATACTGATTCATTCATAAATCTGCTTTTTTATTAATACAGAAAAAAAGCGGCGCAGAAAACTGCACCGCCGGAGAATTTTATTTCCAGAATGATATAAGACTTTCAAGGTCGTAGGCGATTTCAGGGAAGATATAATAATACTCCTGATAGCGAAAGGCCTGATTTACGATCTGAATGCCTTCTACATATAATACCCAGATAACTGAGAAGCAGACAAAACTTGATATCAGTTTCTTTATAGTATGATTCTGTGTAGTCCTCAGAATAAGGAACATAAGTGTATAGGCGCCCATAATTATCTCAAGCGAGAAGTCACCCATATATCTTACTGCATATCCGCTTTCCCATACGGAAGCAATGATCACAAACGGACATACGAGACAAGGAATCACGATCTTTGCAAGGTTAAGAATCTTCTTGCCCCGGGTCGGAAAACATCTCATCGCCCTTCTTGCAAATATATAGAACCAGGCAAGAGGAACAAGCATAAACAGACCGGATGTATTCAGTGTATTGAGCACATCGACATAGAAATAACCAGTTTTGTGCAGATGCTGGAAACTTGTCTTGACAAAAGGATATTCCGTAAGGAACACTGGTGGATTAAACAGATAATTATATATAGCTATCGCCGAGAATTTTGTATGGAACTCGGAACGAGTAAAGTCATTTATAGTAAGTGAATACTGTATTCCAAAATCAAACGGAGATTCAAATCTTGCGTAGTTATAAGCCATCTGAGCAAATCCCAGAAGGCACATAGGCACATAAGCACTCAGCAGGTATTTTACTGACGACGCATTAAAAAGCTTGTCTGACTTGTTTTTTATTCCGGCAGCAGCAGGAAGTGAAAATGCCATGAGAACAGCCGCACTTACACAGTATACTGCAAGGGTCGGACGGCAGAGAACAGCTATGGCAAGGAAAAGAGAAGACAGTGCCGTCTTTTTATAGGAAATCTTTTCTCCGAAAAGCAGACCGGATTCAAAGAGAAAGTAAATGCCCCAGGAAATAAACGCAAGACCTGCTGCAATTGCAATTTCATAAAAATCCGGACGTCCTATACTGTACCAGATACCGCTTGAAAGCTGGAGGATAAACAGACATCCTATAACAATACCCGCCGGAAGCTCCGAAAAGCGTTTTCTGATAAAAGACATATAAAGCATGGTTATGCCTGCAAAAGCGATAAACGCAAAAATAAGAATACCAAGCTCGTCAGGACAGTAATAACCTGTGATCAGGTTATATGGCATGAACAGAAGTATTACCGGAGCTATACCGTAGTATGAATAGTAGTGTCCTTTGTAAAGCACATGATCCCACGCATAGGAACCACCGGCTTCATTTCTCTGATTTTCATCGTAAGGGTTATCTATTTCGCTTAAGAATTCCTCAACATCACGGTCAAGATAAACATGGCCTTTCTTGAAAGCCTCAACAAGTTCCTCAGTTACCTGATTACCGCTTTCCAGATGGAACTGTTTTGTCCATGTGGATTCAGTCATATGATAATCGACTATAATAAATGAAACTGCCATGCATCCGGCTGTAATAAACAAAGCAACTGTATTGCACAGATACTGCCTGTCACTGAACTTTTCGGACAGAACACCTCCGCAGGTCAGGCTGTAGATAAACAGAGAAATAACCGTTATAATTATAAAACGGAGATACTGTATATTGAATGGAATAGGTTTATTGAAAACTATCTTTCGCAATGAAACATGTTCCCCGTAATCAAAACTAAGGCGAAGTTTAACCTGACTTACCTTACCAGAAAGATCACACTGAAGAAACTGTGATCCGTACCTGTCACGAACAAGAGTACTCTTTACCATGTCCTCACGGAATTCCTTGGACTGTGTTTCATCCTTTGTATCAAGAGCTATCTCGACATGCTGGATCTTCTCATCGTAAAATGCTATATCTGCAAACACAGTACAGACAGGAATATTTATATCAGAAATAATACCTGAAAACTCTTCATCTTTTTCGATGAAAACTGCTCCGTCTTCGAGATATCCGTTTTCACGAAGCTCAAAATCAGAACATTCCACTTCCTTCACAGGATAATTTCCCACCCAGGTTCTGTATGAAGGAATATTGAAAAGTGTAAGTTCAAGAAGTGCAGCTACCGCAATGGTTTTCAGAAGGAACTTCTGTTCCCTGCCGAATTTCTGTGAATCAAGGTATGACACAAAACATGAAAGAGCACAGGAGAATGCAGAAAACGTCCATGCATCTGAAAACTGCCCCGGATCAAAAACATTCATAACTCCAAGAATGCACAGGAGAATCTGAGCGCATGAAAGACCAAGCGGTAAAAGTCTTTTTAAACGATCAGAACTGTTTTCTGAAACATTTTTATATGACAGATAAAATACTGCTATAGAAATAATTATACTAATAAAAAATAAAACCGTGTTCATAAATTACCTTCTTCTGTTTTTTATCAGACATAGTTTATTATACAGTATTATCCCAATAACGTCAAGACATAAAAGAATCCCTGTGTGAAATTCACACAGGGATTCAGTGGTTTAAAGAGTATATAAAACTTTCGTTAAATTACTTCTTGTTGAGAGTTTCAACGTAAGCGTCGAATGAACCAAATTCTGCAGGATCTTCAGCAACGCTCTTGTCGAGGAGGTATCTGAGGATGTATGTAGCATCAGCAGGGTTTACCTTTTCATCAGCATTTGAATCAATTGCATACTGAACTGCTTCTGTAAGAGCTTCAATACCAACTGCATCAACTGTAGCTGCTACTTCTTCATTCTCTGTTAATACCTTGTCCTGTTCCCAGAGACTTGGTAAGAGAGTCTTCTTGTTGATATCAAGTTCAAGAGCTTCTCTGAGGATGTATGTAGCGTCAACCTGTTCAGTCTTGTTGCTGAGGTTTGTATCACCCTTCTTAACATAGATGATATCTGAAGCTTCAAGCTTTTCTGGGTTAACAGCTGTGAGTGAAGCGTCGTTAGCGTCAAAGAACTTTGGAACAACCTGGAATGACTGACCTGAAACAGCGTCCTCAGGAAGTTCAACTGTGAGTTCAGCGATTACTTCGTTATCGAAAACAGTATCCTTGAGTTCTGTTTCGCCTGCTGCTGGAAGCGGAGCAAATAAGAGACCCTGTCCGTCTTCTGTTAAGTCGAAAGAAGTGTTCTTGATTTCAATGCTCTTGATTTCAGCACCGTTTGTTGCACGGAATCTTGTGTTTACAGAAGCATAAGAACCGTTAAGTGTTACAGGAACCTTGATTTCTGTCTTTTCTGTTGTGTTTACTGAATCAAGTGTGAAAGCAGCATCTGCAGTCTTTTCTGCAGCTTCAACGAAAAGAACTACTGAAGCATTTGCATTTTCTTCAGCTGTAGCTTCTGTTTCATTGATTTCGGCACTGTCCATGCTAAGTACAAATGATGTATTGTCAGGAATAGCTGAAGCAGCATTACCGTTTTTGTCGAAAATCTTAACTGTTACGTCGAGAACAGCCTGACCTTTCTTAACGTCAGCTGAACCTTCAAGAGTAACAGTATTATCCTCTAATGTAGCTGTGATGCCATCAACCTTTGATTCAACGCTGTCAACGACTGCCTTGTAGGTACCGCCGAACTGAATCTTTGTGCTGAGCTTGAATTCAGCAGATGTGAGAGTTGTGCTCTTTGATAAAGATACAGGTACTGTAAAAGTTGTGAGACCCTTTGTGATAGACTGATCTTTAACTACAAAGCTGGCAGCAGGTGCAGATGTAACATCTTCTTCTGCTGAACAGATCATTGCAGGAACAGAGAGCATAGATAAAGTCATAGCTGCTGTTGTAGCTACTGAAATTACTTTTTTCATATTAATCCTCTTTTCTAACAAATTTTTTCATCGCGTTTTCTTCGCTGAGTAAATTATAATTAAATCCTCCTGTCCCCAGGAGGATTTAATATTCAAAAGTAAGTTTATGAAAAACTAACTGTTAATTAGTCCTTCTTCTTCTTAAGAGCAATTGCTGCGCCAGCTGCTGCTACCATTGTAACTGCGAGAGCTGCTACGCCGTTGCTGCTGCTGCCTGTTGCAGGTGAAGAACCAACCTTAGATACAGAAGTTGTAGCTTCAGTTGTTGTTTCAACTGTTGTTGTAGCTTCTGTTGTTGTTTCTGTTGTTGTTTCAACTGTTGTTACTGTTGTTGTAGCTTCAGTTGTTGTTTCTTCAGTTGTTGTAGCTTCTGTTGTTGTAACAGTTGTTTCAACTGGTGTTGTTGCTGCAGCTGCAATGAACTTAGCGCCCTTAGTTGTGTATTCCATGCTGTTCTGGCTGTCAACGTGTGTATTGATGAGGTTGAATTCATAATCAGCTGTATCAGCCCAATCCATGATGAATTCGCCGCCCTCTTCAGGGATCTGGATTGTGTATGTGCAGATTGCCATATCGTCTTCATCAACTTCAAGTTCTTCAGCATATGACTGGTTGATCTGAACGAATTCATCAGTTGAAGCCTTGTTTACTTCCTTTGAAACCTTTGTAAGCTTAACGCCGCCAAGTGTGTGTCTGAACTGAATTGTATCATACTTAGCGCCTACTGAGTTTACTACAGCAACCTGAACAGATACTGTATCACCAGGATTAACAACGTATGTGTTGTAATCTGTAGCGTCTGTCTTTGTAAGACCTGCTGCTTCGAGTTCGAGTTCTGGCTTTTCAGCTGATGCTGAAACACTTACTGCTGTACCAACAGCCATTAATGACATAGCTGATACGAGTGCTACTGTTTTCTTAAAAACATTCTTCATAACAATTTAATTCCTTTCAATATATTCCTAAAAATTCATTTTTGACATTTTAACTCCTGGAATACGGAGCTTGATGACCAGAAACTGATCACCCGCGTATGTCACACGCTATATAGCTTACACTCACACAGATCCCAGATAGCTGAGATCTGTGATGAATGCTTAACTATCAGATAATAATTATTTGAAAACGCCGACTTCTTTCCATATTTCCTCTGAAATACGCTTCTTGTCAGTTGCACCTGAAACGTCTCTTGCGAGGATCGCACGGAGAATAAATGTAGCGTCAACCTGCTTGCCTTCGCCGTCCATATCGGTATCACCGAGGAACTTAGCAAAGTCAACCATGTACTCACCGAGTTCAGCCTTTGCTTCTGCTCTGTCTGCAAGAACTACGTCCTCAATAATGGACTTGTTTTCAACCTGAGTAGAAAGCTGTTCTCTGAGTATGAAAGTAGCATCTGTCTGAACTACGCTGTGGCTCAGATCGAAGTCACCGAGAAGACCGATCATTACAGGCATATTGACTGTAAGCTTTGTTCCCTTTAACTTTTCCATTACCTTTTCAGCTAATTCAGCATCAATTGCTTTACCATCTGAACCTAAAAGATTTTCTGCCTTAAGGCTGTCTACTGTAAGAGTTACTGGAACCTGGTACATGAACTTTGTACCATCGTATACCTTACCCGGATTCAGTTCTTCTGAAGTTGGGAATACTACGTTTTCCTTTGTAAGTGTGAAGTTCACTTCTTCATTACTTACAGTCTCACCCTTCTTTGCAACAAAGAATACCTTAACAGGAGCTTTGAAATC
The DNA here is from genome assembly GCA_045220685.1 of Oscillospiraceae bacterium. Classification (GTDB taxonomy): domain Bacteria; phylum Bacillota; class Clostridia; order Oscillospirales; family Ruminococcaceae; genus HUN007. Next base: position 8,872 of record JBGUVZ010000235.1, read on the forward strand.
ATCAGCTATCTTGTTAAATTCTTTTTCGTGCTCATAATAGAACTCTGGCTTGTAATCTTCAGGGAATACCTGCTTTTCAAGGTCAGAGATAAAGTCATCTTCATTGCCATTTGAGAAATCAACTTCAATTGATCCTGTAATTGCAGGTGTTGTCACAGCCGCTGTTGTTATTGCTTCTGTTGTTACTTCAGTAATAGCTGGAGTTGTTACAGCAGATGTTGTTATAGCTTCAGTTGTTACGTCTGTAATAACTGGCTTTGTTTCTGCA